>CANMZR010000054.1 GCA_947502375.1 Polyangiaceae bacterium | reverse complement strand
CGTGGAGCCTCTAGCCCGGCGACAGGACTCACTCGAAGCGCGCTTCGACGCCGCCCTTCAGACGTTTCAAATTATCACGATGCGCGACGAGAATGAGCGCCCCAAGCAGCGCCAGAAAAATCTTCTCGTGGCGCTCCCGGCCGAGCGCAAAGGCGGCAATGGGAAGCGTGACCGCGGCCGCTACAGACCCGGCCGAGACGACCCGTTGCTTCACAAAAACCGCGGCAAAAACGAGAACGGCAACCCCCACCAAGACCGGATCTACCGGCAGCAGCACGCCCAGACTGGTGGCGACACCTTTGCCCCCACGAAAGCCAAGCCACGGGCTAAAACAATGTCCGAGCACCGCTGCAAAGGCGACACCGAGAACGACGAGCCGCGCCGACCCGAGTCCACCTGCGTCTGCGAACACGCCCGCGAATGCGACGGGAACCGCACCTTTTGAGGCATCGCAGAAAAGCACCAGGGCGCCGAGACGCTTACCGACGGAACGACTGACGTTCGCCGCACCGATGTTTCCGCTGCCCACCCTGCGCAGATCGACCCCATACGCTCGCGCGACAAGCACGCCAAAAGGGACCGAGCCACACGCACCTCCGAGGACGAACCAGAGCACCACGGCCATCAGTCTACCTTGGCGCGAGCCCCCCGAGCGAGACAGCTCGGAACGAATGAGCCCGACGGTCCCATTCGCGCTATAGGGTCGCGTGCCGTTCCTTGTGCCATGACCCAGCAGGACCCGAAGATAACGGAGGCGCGCGTTCTGGGGCGCATCGCCGACATCGATGCGACAGCATGGAATGCATGCGCCGAAGGGGACCCTTTTGTTTCCCATGAGTTTTTGCTCGCCCTCGAGGAAACGGGCTGTGCCGTCGCCGAAAAGGGGTGGGAGCCGCGCCACCTGGTCATCGAAGACGAGCGCGGTCTGCTGGCCGCCGCACCCGTTTATCGAAAGACACATTCCTACGGGGAGTACGTCTTCGACTGGGCCTGGGCCGATGCGTACCGACGAGTCGGGCTCGACTACTACCCGAAGCTTCAATGCTGCGTGCCTTTCACCCCAGCAACCGGTCCCCGTCTCCTGGTACGCGAAGGCACACCGAAGCCAGAGCACCAAGCGATGCTCGCGGCCGGACTCGTGGAGCTTGCCCGTCACGAGCGCGCATCCTCGGTTCACATTACTTTTCCAACCGCTTGCGAATCGCTGCTCGGGGAGGACCTCGGGCTCATTCGACGCGCCGGCATCCAGTACCACTGGCACAACCGAGGCTATCGAACCTTCGATGAATTCCTCGTCACGCTGCTCGCCAGAAAAAGGCGACAGCTGGTCCGCGAGCGCCGCGAGGCCTCCGCGAGCGTGACCATCGAGACCCTGAGAGGCGCGGATATTCGAAGCGAGCACTGGGACGCGTTCCACCGTTTTTACGTCGACACGATCTCGCGCAAGTGGGGCCAGGCGTACCTCACCCGCGAGTTCTTCGAGGTGCTCGGCACGACGATGGCCGACCGCGTCGTGCTGTTCGTAGCGCGGGACGGGGAGCGCATCGTGGCAGCGGCGTTGAACCTCGTGGGTAAGGACGTGCTCTTCGGTCGTTATTGGGGCGCTTCGGTCGAAGTGCCTTTCCTGCACTTCGAGCTTTGTTATTACCGCGCCATCGAGTTCGCAATCGAGCGAGGGCTGACCCGCGTCGAGGCCGGGGCGCAAGGCGAGCATAAAATTGCGCGCGGTTACGAGCCCGTCGAAACGCAGAGTCTTCACTGGGTACGCGAGCCCCGGCTCGCTGCCGCCATTCAGGAATTTGTGGCGCAAGAGCGCCTGGCCGTGAAAGCCGAAATAGCCGCGCTCGCCGCGCAAAGTCCCTACGCCGCGGGACGCTGCCGCGGCTGAAGGCGAAGGGCGTCGCACGGTCCTCGCCTGGATGGGTTAGCATCCTGGCGACATGAGCTTCCTCGACAAGGTCGGAAAGAAGACGCTGGACGCGATTGAGGTGATTGCGCGGGCCGCAGAGCGAGTGCGTCACCGGGTGGTACCACTGCTCGAGGGCACGGCTCTCGGGGCGCGAATGAAGGCGCGCTACGCGCACGAAGACATGGCAGACGTACCGACTCCGGAACAAAACGCGTCACCCTTCGGCAACAACGTAGCGCCCGAAAAACCTGACAAAAAAACGACCGAGCCCAACTGAGCGGCCGCGACGACGGCCACCGCACGGATGAACGTTCACCTGATCGACGGAACCTACGAGCTCTTTCGCGCCCACTTCGGTGCGCCGTCCGCGAGCGACAAGAATGGCCGCGAGGTCGGTGCGACACGGGGGCTCATCCGTTCGATGGCCGCGTTGCTAACGCAGCCTGATGTGACGCACGTCGCCGCAGCCTTCGACACCGTGATCGAGTCTTTTCGGAACGCCCTTTTTCACGGTTACAAGACCGGCGAAGGGCTGCCGGAGGAACTCGTGCTGCAGTTTCCACTCGCAGAGCGCGCGCTCGCGGCCCTCGGCATCGTCGTTTGGAGCATGATCGAGTTCGAGGCGGATGACGCGCTCGCCACCGCCGCTCACCAGTTGAACGCCGATGCGCGAGTGACGCAGGTGCTCCTTTGCTCTCCCGACAAAGACCTCGCACAGTGCGTCATCGGGGACCGCATCATCGGCTACGATCGGATGCGCGAGCGGAGGCTCAACGAGCCGGGCGTCCTCGAAAAATTTGGCGTGCCACCGAGCGCTATCCCCGATTGGCTGGCGCTCGTCGGCGACACGGCCGACGGGATCCCCGGCATTGCGCGCTGGGGCGCAAAAGGTGCGGCAATCGTACTCAGTCACTACGGGAGCCTCGACGCCATTCCGAATGACCCAGCCGCGTGGCAGGTGGCGGTTCGCGGCGCGGCGACACTTGCAGAGAATCTCGCTCGAGGGCGGCAGGACGCTCGCCTTTTCCGAACCCTTGCGACCTTGCGACGGGATGTTCCGCTCGACGCGGCCGTCGAGGCACTGGCGTGGCGCGGGCCCGCAGAGGAGCTGCCGGCGTTGCTCGACGAGCTTCAGATGGGGCCGAGCGTGGGAGTCCATCTGAGCCGAGTCTGGGAGCGTTGCCGCGCGCTGAATGGCTGAGTATCAGCGTGCCTATGCAGATCGATCCGAAGGATTACGATTCCGCGCGCATCTACCAGCTGATGACGAGCGTGATTGTCCCGCGTCCGATCGCGTGGGTGTCGACGCTCTCGAAGGACGGGGTCCCGAATCTCGCGCCGTTTAGCTATTTCAGTGGCATCACGTCGCAGCCGCCGCTCGTATCGATCGCCGCCGGTCGCCGCCGTGGTGCTCGCAAAGACACGACGAACAACGCCTCGAGCACGGGCGAGCTCGTGATCAACATCGTCACCGAAGCGCAGCTCGAGAACATGGTGCGCACGAGCGGCGAATACCCACCCGAACTCGACGAGATCGAGCTCGTCGGGGTAACCCCGCTCCCAAGTATCAAGGTGAAGGCCCCGCGGATCGCCGAAGCACCGATTCAGCTCGAGTGCCGAACACGCCAGATCCTCGAGATATCACCGGGTATCGTGGACCTCATCATCGCGGAGATCGTGCTCGTTCACGTCGCGGATGGGATCCCGGTGAGCGACAACCTGTTCATTCCCACGGAGTCTTTTCAACCGGTGGCGCGGCTCGGCGGCCAGCGCTACGCCACGCTCGGTTCCATCCGCGACATCGAGCGCCCGCGTTGAGCCCACGTTGCACGGGGTTTTCGACGGGCCGTCCGACGTAGCGGCAGCAGCGCTGGCCTTTAGAGGGTCCCGTATTCGGTGCAGCCCCACGCTTGGACCGAAAGCTCCCAGTCCCAGCCGTTGTCGATGAAGTTGCCGTCATCACCGCGACGCACCGACCAAGAAACGCCGTTCGTCATCTGAAGTTGCATGTCGAGCGGGATGATTTGCTGGGCATTGAAGAGATGGTCGTCACCGTTCAAGCCGAGG
Organism: Polyangiaceae bacterium; assembly: GCA_947502375.1. Taxonomy (GTDB): domain Bacteria; phylum Myxococcota_A; class Polyangia; order Polyangiales; family Polyangiaceae; genus SYFR01. The sequence goes on along the minus strand of CANMZR010000054.1, from coordinate 12,996 downwards.
GCCCCGGAAAGCACCGGCGCAATGGCACCGACCACGGTGAAAATCCAACCGCTGTCCCCGGGGATCACACCGCCAATGGCGCTCGCGGCCTTTCCAATCGAATTGATCAGGTTCTGGTAACCATCGCTCGAGTCTTGCTCGATGCAATCGTAGGTGATCTGCAGATTGCCGAGTGGGATCTTCGGGCCCTTCTGACCCCAGATGACGCCCGACTCGAGCGAGTAATTGAACTCCTTGCCGTTCGAAGTCGACGGGGTGAGCGGCAGGAGGCGAAGCTCCCCGCCGGCTGCTGCCTCGGCCTGAATGACGCAGTAGATCTCGTCGCCGCCGGTGAGGTCATCCTTCTCGTGAACCTTGACCTTGGACACACCGATTCGCAATTGAGGCGCACCACAGGCGACGGTCCCGCCGGGGGGCGCATCAAACTCACCGAGTGGAGCTGCCGGGAGTTTCGGCGGAGTGAATGGGAACTTCGTTCGATACGTCGGCAGTGGCACTTTGCCGACGGCGGCAAGCTGTTTACGGACGACGTCCGCGAGCTTCGCATGCTCACCGAATGCGCTGCGAAGGGCGCCGACGAGCGGGTGCTCGTTCGGCTGAGCCGTCCCGTCGAGGGCGGCTGCGAGCAAGCGCACTTCCGGGCCGGCGTTCTTCAGCGCAAGCTCGAGACGGGCCTGGATCTGGTCGCGCGTGAGCCGCGTCATCTTCGAGATGTCGAGCTGCGGGAAGTGCATCGGATTCGGGCCGGGGACAAAGGCGTTGTCGCACTTGGGCGCCTGCGTGCACGGCTCGCAGACTCCACAATCGACTTCACACGTGTGGCAATTCTCATCCTCGGCACACACGCTGTTGCCGCAGGGCGGCGGTGGCTCGCCGGAGCTGCTCGAGGTGGTCCCCTCGGGCGGGCTGCAATCGCATTCATCGAAGCCAGAGGCATCGTCTCGGCAGGTCTGCACACCCTCGACCCCGCCGAAACAGGCGCAGCTCGTTTGATGCCCGGATACACAGACGGACTCACCGGTCATCGACGTCGCGACGGCGCTGGTATCGGACGCGGCGCAGGCAGCGAAAGCGGCTGCCAACGCGACGCCGGCGAAGGGGAGCAAAAAGAATTTACGAATGCCCATGTCTCAATTCCTATCACGCAAAAAGGAAGATGGAGTGCCTGACGGTGACGCTCGCGTCATCCTGCGCCAGCCCTCACGATGTCGAATAAGCAGGTTGCGTGCCGAGCTTGGGCACTGCGAAAAAAACGGCAAATATCTTGCGTTATCAAACAATTGCCGTGGAGCTGCACCCTCACGGCCGCTGAACGGGATCCACGGCATGGACAGGATTCGATCCAGCCATCGGCCAACGCGCCGTGCTCGCTTTGGACGCTCAGCCGACGTCGAATTGAACGCCCTGCGCGAGGGGTGCGTGACCGCTCCAGTTCACCGTGCACGTCTGACGGCGCATGTACGCCTTCCACGAATCCGAGCCCGACTCGCGACCGCCGCCGGTGTCCTTCTCGCCCCCGAATGCGCCACCGATTTCGGCGCCCGAAGTACCGATGTTGACGTTGGCGATCCCGCAGTCGGAGCCGATTGGGGATAGAAACTGTTCGGACGGCCGCATGCTCTCCGTGAAAATCGCGCTGGAGAGCCCCTGTGTGACGGCATTGTTGGCAGCGATTGCCTCCGCGAGCGAATCCACCTCGAACACGTAAAGAATGGGCGCGAAGGTTTCCTCCCACGCAATCGGGAAGCTGGCTTGAGCGGGTGCCTTCACGATGGTCGGCTCGACGAAGTTTCCCGGTCGGTCGAGTTTTTTTCCACCGCAAAGGATGGTGCCGCCCTGGTGCTTCGCGGCGACGAGTGCGGCCTCGTAAGCAGCGACGGACTGCGGGCTTATCAACGGGCCGAGCAACGTCCCCGCCACGAGTGGATCACCGATGGTGACGGTTCGGTACGCCGCAGCCAGCCGCTCCGTGAGCTTCGGGGCGATCGCGCGCTGGGCGAAAATACGGCGAGTGCTGGTGCAGCGCTGACCGGCCGTGCCAATGGCGCCAAAAGTGATGGCCGGAACCGCCATTTCGAGGTCGGCGTCGTCCATGACGATGATCGCGTTGTTCCCTCCAAGCTCGAGGATCGTACGGCCGAGGCGGCCACCCACCTGAGCCGCAACCTTCCGACCGACCGCGGTCGAACCGGTGAACGAAACGAGCGGGATCTTACGATTGTCGGACATCCACGAGCCCACTTCGGCATCGCCGACGAGCAAGTTGAAGACACCGAGGGCATCGTGCTCGCGCATCACGCGATTGGCGATTTGCTGCACCGCGAGTGCCGTCAGAGGAGTCCGCGGCGAAGGCTTCCACAGCATCACGTCGCCGCAGACGGCACCGAGCGCCGCATTCCAGGCCCAAACAGCCATCGGAAAATTGAAGGCCGTCACGATGGCGATGGGCCCGAGCGGGTGCCATTGCTCGAACATGCGGTGGCGCGGACGCTCGGACTGAATGGTGATGCCGCAAAGCTGGCGACTGAGACCGACCGCGAAATCGCAGATGTCGATCATCTCTTGCACTTCGCCAAGACCTTCGCTCTTGATCTTGCCAACCTCGAGCGAAATGAGCGCACCCAGGTCTTCCTTGTGTTCACGCAGCGCGTTTCCGAACGCGCGGATCATCTCGCCGCGAAGCGGAGCCGGCCGCATGCGCCACGAATCGAACGCTACCGTGGCGGACCCGAGCACGGCCTCGGCATCCGCGAGCGTCGCGGACCGAACGGTGCCCAGCGTCTCGCCGGTGGTCGGATTTTTAGAAACGAGCGCTTCTCCCTGCGTTTTCAGCCAATCACCAGAGCATGCGCCGGACTGGAGTCCCTCGATGTCAAGCCGTGCCAGAACTTCCCGTGCCATTTGCGCCTTGCTCCCTCTTGTCCGAATCGCTGCGTTATAGTCTGCTCCGCGCATGAACCGTAGAGCCGACGCGAGCATGGCCGATCGCGTTCCCTTCGTCGACGAGGGATTCAGTGACTTCGTTCGATCGTTGCCGAGTCCACTCAACTTACGGCGCGGGGAAGACCCCGTGCGACCGGGAAGCCCCCTCACCTGCCGCCACGCGCTCGAGCTTTTTTGCGTGCAATTGGAGAGCCGGCACGTCGACTTCGGAGCGCGCAACCTGAAACGGGACGGTCAGTCCTTTTACACCATTGGCTCGGCCGGCCATGAAGGAAATGCCGCCGTTGCAGCCGCTCTCAGGCCCACCGATCCAGCGTTTCTGCACTACCGATCGGGGGCGTTTTTTCTCGAACGGGCGCGCCAACTCGGGCGCACCGACGGCGCGTACTCGATGCTGCTCGGCATCGTCGCGAGCAAGGACGAGCCCATCGCGGGGGGCCGTCACAAAGTTTTTGGTCACGCCGAGATGGCGATCCCGCCGCAGACCTCGACCATCGCATCGCACCTTCCGAAGGCCGTGGGCATGGCGTTCGGAATGGGTCGCGCGCGGCGACTTGGCCTCGCGACGTCCACCCCCGAAGATGCGATTGTCGTCGTCAGTTTCGGAGATGCTTCGGTCAACCACTCGACCGCACAGGGTGCTCTCAACGCCGCCTTGTGGGCCGCGGCGCAAGGTCAGCCAGTGCCCGTGTTGTTCGTTTGCGAGGACAACGGCATCGGCATCTCGGTGCAGACGCCCCATGGCTGGGTACGTTCCGCCAACGCGACGCGCGGTGGCATTCATTACGCCGCCGCCGACGGGCTCGATCTTGCGGACACCTTTGCTATCACAGCGGAGCTCTCGGACCGGGTGCGGCGCGAACGGCGTCCAGCGTTTTTGCACGTACGTACGGTGCGGTTGCTCGGACACGCGGGCTCGGATCTGGAGACGGTCTACCGCTCACTCGACGAGATCGAAGCTGGCGAGGCCCTCGATCCGCTCCGCTCCGGCGCCCGGTTGTTGGTCGAGGCGGGAGCGGCCTCTCCGGAGCAGCTGCTCGGCCTCTACGAAGCGGCCCGCGCGCGCATCGCAGACCTCGGTCGGCGAGCCGTCTCGCGGCCCAAGCTCACGACGCTCAGCGAAGTGATGGTGCCGCTCGCCCCCCGAGATGCGCCGTCGACAGCGAACGTCAGTCGACAGTCGGGTGCGGAGGCCGACCGCCGACGGTTCTGGGACGACAAACTCCCCGAAGCGCAACGACCTGGCGGCTTCGCCCAACACGTCAATTGGGCGCTCGGTGATCTCCTGGTGCAACATCCCGAGTTGCTGGTCTTCGGCGAAGATGTCGCGAAAAAAGGCGGGGTTTACGGAGTGACTCGGGACCTCGCGCGGCGGGCCCAGCGCGGGCGCGTATTCGACACCTTGCTCGACGAGCAAACGATCCTCGGCCTCGCCATCGGCTTCGGGCACCTCGGGCTCTTACCGATGCCCGAGATCCAGTACCTCGCATACCTCCACAACGCCGAGGACCAGCTGCGCGGCGAGGCGGCGAGCCTCCAATTCTTTTCGAACGCGCAGTACCAGAATCCAATGGTCGTGCGCATCGCGGGCTACGGCTACCAGAAGGGCTTCGGGGGCCACTTTCACAACGACAACTCGGTCGCTGTTTTGCGGGACATCCCCGGCATCGTGATCGCCTCTCCCGCCCGCGGCGACGATGCCGCTGCGCTCTTACGAACGTGCGTGGCTACAGCAAAAACAGCGGGCAGCGTGTGCGTGTTCATCGAGCCTATTGCGCTCTATGGCGAGCGAGACCTGCACGCGAAAGGCGACGGGCTATGGACGGCGCCGTATGCGCCTTCGAGCAGCGCGGAGCCGGCGCCCATTGGCAAAGGACGGCTCTGCAGGGACGGCAAAGACCTCACCCTTGTTTCCTGGGCCAACGGGTTGTGGATGAGCCTGCGCGTCGCTGAACGCCTCGAGCGAGAACACGGCGTTCAGTGTCGTGTTTTCGATTTGCGGTGGCTCCTGCCGTTGCCGGCCGAGGAGTTGCTCGAGCACGCTCGACATACGGGCCGGGTGCTCGTGGTGGACGAGACCCGTCGAACCGGCGGCGTATCCGAGGGTGTCCTGACGGCACTCGTGGACGGCGGCTTCACAGGCGTCATGCGTCGCGTGACGAGCGAGGATTGCTTCATTCCGCTCGGGGACGCGGCCAATCTAGTGCTGCTGCAAGAAGCCGCAATCGAGGCGGCGGCCCTCGACCTTGCAAGGCGCAGCGGCTGAGCGAGCGAACCCAGAAGCGAGCCGAAAAGATACTTGCCAGGGGGCTAAAAACCCTGCAATTCACTGTCATGTTGCGAACCCTCTCGTTGGGCACACTCGTGTTGCTGCTTGCCACCGGCTGCGTCACGAAGGCTGAATTCGAAAGGCAAATGGCGCTCGGCGCAGACCGTGAACGGGGTTTGCGCGAGAAATCCACGGCCGAGCTCGCCAAGGCGGACGCAAAAATCACCGGGCTGAAGGGCGACGTCGGGCAGCTCAAGCTAGACGTCGACGCCCGCGATCATCAAGTCGGCGACGCCCAAGTTCAGCTCGCGGACTTTCAGAAGAAGCTCGACGACGCAACCGCACTTTCGAGTCAGCTGAAACAAGAGCTTCAGAAGGCCGGCAAGAGCGTCGACGGGTTGATGACGGAAAAAGGGAAAATGCGCCAGGCCTTGGAGGACGCAAAAGTGCGTCTGGAGGAACTTCGTCGCGCTCAGGAAGCGGCCCAAAAACGGGCGGATCTGTTGAAGAACCTGATCAACAAATTCAAGCGCATGATCGATTCGGGGGACCTGAAGATCGTACTGCGCGACGGACGCATGGTCCTGCAACTCCGCAACGACGTGCTCTTCGACTCAAGCAAAACCGAGGTCAAGCCAGCCGGGAGAGAAGCACTGAAAGATGTCGCCAAAGTTCTCGTCACGCTGACGGATCGGAAACTTCAGGTGGTCGGCCACACGGACAACCAGCCGATCCAGACGGAACGCTTTCCATCGAACTGGGAGCTATCGACGGCCCGGGCGGTCTCGGTGGTGAAGTTTCTGGTCAGTGCGAACGTAAAGGCGGAACAACTCTCGGCGGCCGGCTACGGCGAGTACGACCCGATCTCGACCGGCGATACCGACGAGGCCCGAGCGAAAAACCGGCGCATCGAGATCGTCCTGCAGCCGAATCTCGCGGAGATCATCAGCATTCCGACCGAGTGACACTGAGGAACACCGAGTGACACTGGGCTTGTCATCCGAGGCGCGGGGCGGCAGACTCCGCTAGCCATGGCTCGACACTTACGGACCCTTCGCGACCTATCCCCGTTGGAACTCATTCGCGTGCTCGAACTCGCGCGCACGATAAAAGGAAATCCCGGCGCGTACCGCGGCAAACTCGCCGATAAGTCGGTCGCGTTGATCTTCGCGAAGCCGTCCACGCGAACCCGTGTTTCGTTTGAAGTTGGGATCCGACAGCTCGGTGCCCAGGCCCTCTTTCTCCCCTACGGCGGAGACTCGGGCCTGCATCTTGGGCGCGGTGAGACGCCCCACGACACCGCCAAGTCGCTGGCGCGCTATGTGGATGCCATCGTGATTCGGACCTTCGGCCGCGACGAAGTCGATGAGCTCGCCGAACACAGCTCCGTACCCGTGGTGAACGCGCTGACGGACCAGGACTACCCGTGCCAGGTATTGTCCGACGTCATGACGATGCGCGAGCGATTTGGCGACGATTTGCGAGGCAAAAAGCTGGTTTTCGTTGGACCAGGCAACAACGTCACGCACTCGCTACTGCAGGCCGGTCCGCGCGCCGGCTTTGACGTCGTCTTGGCTTGCCCCGAGCTCTTACCACCCTCGCACCAGGTTCTCGAAGTCGCCCGCGAAGAAGCCGCGCGAGCCGGTACGCGGGTGTTCCTCGAGCACGACCCACGCCGCGCCGTGAAAGATGCCGCGGTGGTTTACACCGACACGTGGGTCAGCATGGGGCAGGAGCGCGACGCCCACTCGCTGAGGGCCAAGCTCACGGCCTACACGGTGGATGATGAACTCATGCAAACCGCTGCCCGTGACGCGATTTTCATGCATGGGCTGCCGGCGCGCCGCGGTGAAGAGGTCATGGCATCCGTGATCGACGGGCCGCAGTCGGTCGTGTTCGATCAGGCCGAAAATCGCTTGCATGCACAGAAAGCGCTCTTGTTGTTGCTCATGGGAGCCGAGCCGTGGAGCTGAGTTGGAGCGACCTCGCCCCGAACTTTCGCGCCATCCTCGAATCTTGCGAGCCGTACCTCGTCAGCTACCCCGGTAACTACGGCGCCCTCGACCTCGAGCCATTCGGCGTCCTCATCGAGCCCAAACGCCGTTACACCGCGACCACACTTGCAAGCCGCCAGCTCATCGACGGACTTCACGTCCTCGACGCCGCGACCTTCGGTGACCAGCAAATGCTCATGCCGCGGTGGGTTCTATTCGATTGCGGCGAATTTCCTGGGATTGTTTTCGGATTCGGTAGGCGCGCGCGTGAGCTTTCGCCCCGGATGCGAGAAAAATTTCGAGTTCATTCCCCGAGCGACGACGACGCGTTCGTGCCGCTCTCGATGTGGGTCGCCATCCGTTGTGCTGAGGAGGGGGCATGGTTCGGCCACAATCTGTCGTCCGCAAACGTGCTCAGTGAAACCGGGGAGGTGCTGTCGGGACTCGCGACGCTGACGAAGGTGTTCGGTGTGAAAGTCGCACGGGCATCCAGACAGTACGGCGCGACGCAATGGGACTCGAAGAGCATCGGCTTGCATTTGAGGTTGGGCGACATGCACGTGCTCTCGGCCTATACGCCGGCACACACGCACGCCGAGACGCTTTCTTACCGGGTCGACGTGGACGACGCGGTGCTCGTGCGCAGTCTGCTGCCTGGGTATCGAGCGAGTACGGCAGGAGGGGCGCGCTACCTTGAGGCAGAGGACGTCGCCGCAATGCGGGCGCTTCAAGAAGACCTGGAACGCGGCGAGCGCTGGACGATCGTGGGTACGGAGGCTCGCGGTGACTTACCGCAACGCGTCCGCTTGACCCGCGGCTGAGCCGGCCCGCGACGGTCGGCGGCTGAGCCTGGTCATGTTGATGCTGGTCATGTTGATGCTGGCCATGCTGACCCTGGCAATTCGGAAGCTCACTCCTTCATTGGAACGATGAGCCCGAGGCGGGAGCGGACCGCGAGGTGAGCGTCGCTCACGAGGAAGCCGAAGAGGTCGCGCGCTTCGGGCTGCTTCGTGAGCCAACGAATGCGGTCGAGTCCGGCTTGAGGAAGAGGCGTCGTCCCCACCGCAAGTGCCATCGCATCGAGCGTGACGCCAATGTCACCGTGCGCCATCGCAGCGACGCGCCAAGACCACGAAAGCCCACTTCCGCCGAGGGATGAGCCTCGGTGCCCCATCGAATCGAACACCGTTCGCGCAAGTGCCGCGAGCCGGGGGTCCGGAACAAACGACGGTGTGGCGCCACGCATTCGAGCCTCGAGCTCGTCGAGTTTCGTCGGATCGACGTTCAAGGGCACCAGCTTTGGCTCGTGGAGGCGCAAGTACGCCGCGAGCACGGGCCATTGCTCAATCGGCGACGTGCGCGCAAGAGCTGCCGTGCGAGTGCGAACGAGAACCGCCGCACGGTGAACCGCGAGTTCAACGAACGCCACCGAGGCCGAGTCGAGAAGGGACGCGGCCACGCAAAATACGACCGGCGACATCGACACTGGGACGACCGTCGCAGGCAGGGCATTCGCAACGACGAAATCGATCTCAGATAGGCCGTGTTGTTTGGCGATCTCACGTGCCCGGGCAACGAATTCTTCGTTCTGGGTGAGTGGCCGCGTTCGCATCGCACGCGAGTCAAAGGGCGTTGCGGCATCCAGGAGGTGCCCCGTTGCCTGGAGCAATTCGCGCAGCTCCGGCGTGAACACCTCGGGCGCCAACAGACCGTCCAGATCGTGCTGCCCGGCACGCCAGCCCGCAGCTCCGATGCGGGACGAGCCGCCATGTGCCGCGGTCCGCACCACCTCAACGACGGCGACCCCATCGACCCGCCCACGGAGTTCGGCGACCGCCTTGGCGATGTCGAAAACGCCCTCGTCTAGGCGGCCAGCAATCAAGAGGCGAGAGAGCTCAACGAGCGTGCGCTCGAGCAAGCCATCGGCGAGACCGCGCTTCGACTGACGCACGTAAAACGCGTGGAGCGCCTTCAACGGTAGCGTCGCGAGAGCGTGGTGCCGACGCAGATCGACCAAGACTTTCTCGGCCTCGACGAGCTCCCGAAGACGTTCGTGCAACCACGAAAGAGCCACGGTGCGGCTGCACACATCCTCGGGTGAGCTAGCCTGCTCGCACAAGGCGCGCTGGGCCGCGACCGCACCCGCCGGATCTCCCATGGCGGCTTGGAGTTCAATCCAGCGTTCGCGAATATCGATGCGACTTGGGTCGAGTTTTTCGGCTTCACGGTAAGCCCGTCGCGCGCGTTCATGATTGGGTCGAAGGCGCGAGTAAACGTCGCCGAGCCGGAGATACACATCGACGCGCTCGTCACGATCAGTGACCAGACGCCCAAGCTGCAAAAGGGCCTGCTCGGCCGCCTCGCCATCTTGTTCGGTGATCGCTACCTCCGCATACGCTCGCCACGCAACGATATCATCCGGACGGAGCTTCAACGACGCGGCGAGCGCGACCTTGGCCTCACCCGAGGCGCCAGCATCAGCCAGCATGCGGCCGCGCAACACCTCGAGCTCGCCGCGCTGATTCGGATCGACGACCGTGCGAGCACGTTGAGACAGGAGTTCTGCGAGCTCCATGCGTGAACCACCCGCAAGGTAAATCGCTTGCAGACGCTCAAAGGCAGCGATGTGCTCCGGCTCGAGGTCGCAAGCCGCTTCGAGCAGACGCTGACCCTCGACCGCCGCCCGAGGATCATTCGATGCGAGCCACAGCGTGGCTGCCTTGTAGCAGCGCTGTGCGCGATCGCGGCGACTGCGCGTCATGCCCGCGAGTTCTTCAAAGGCAACTGCCGCTTGAAGGGTCGCACCCGAGCGCTCGAGCACACTCGCCCTGAGGAGCCGAGCGACCGGGTGCTTGGGCCATGCCAGGAACACGTCGCCGAGCAACGAGTTCGCGGAGGCGTCATCGCCCGCAGCGAAGGCTGCCTCGGCCGCACGACACAAAAGCGCAGCGCGCTCCAATGGCCGCACCGTTTGCTCCGCAAGATCGCACGCAGAGCGCCAAATCCCTGCAAAATCACGACGTATATGAGAAAGCTCGGCCAACTGACGCAACGACCAAGACCCGCGACGACTCAAGACCGCCGCGAGGCGCGCCGCGTCGAGCGCCAACCCTGGGTTATCACCGCGACGTGCGCGTCGCACCGCGAGCATCGCATGCGCGACGGACTCAGTCCCCGTCACGACTCGAGCGAGCGCGAACTCGATTGAGGCCTGAGTCTGCGGGGAGTCGAACTCAAAGAGCATCCATTCGGCGTCGAGCAAGGCCACCAGATCGAGCGAACCGCCGGTGAGCATGTCGCGCCAGTATCCGGCCGCGGCAGCAAAGTCTTTTCCGCCGTGCCACGCGAGTCGCGCGAGTTCGGCGTCGAGGTCACGACGAATCTCGGGGTCTTCGGCTCGCAAGCGTGAGGACAGCACGCGGTCCGTGACCACAGCGGTCCCATGTCCGGCGAACGCCAACCGCCGTGCGACACTCTCTGCGAGCAGCGAGCCCTGACCAGCAGCGGCGATCGCTCGCGCGGCAGAAGGCATGAGCCCAGCGCCTTCGTACAGAAGGGCGGCCTCCACGGCGAAGTCCGCCACATCGGAGCGGGGCTCGGAGCAGCGATCTTCGAGCCATGCAGCGCGATCGGAGGTCCCCCCTCCCGAAAACTCGAACTGGTCGCGTAGTGCAACGTCCTGCGGCCGCTGGCGATGAGCCTCGGCCAAGAGCACCAAACGTTCAGGCGAGCCGGGTGGCGAGAGCCGAAGACCCTCGAGTATTTGCTCATGAAGCGGCTCGAGCTTGCAGCGGCTGAGCCATTGCCGCGCCGCGACGGGAACGCCAGCGCCAAGCGCGCTCGCGAAGCCAAACAACGGGGCGATGGTCGACTGTTCATCCCGCTCGTAGACTTTCGTCCATAGGGCATCCGCGCGGGCGGCGTCCCCGCGAAGTCGGCACGCCGCCTCCGTCAAGTAAAGCGCAGCCGTCGAGTCATCGGCCAATGCGGCACAGCTTTCGAGGTACCGTGCGGCCTGCTCCTTCGGCACCCTGGTAAGAAGCATTCGAAGGGCCGGCGCGCTCTCCTTCGCGAAAGGCTCGAGCCATGCCGTCATCGCGCTAAAATCACCACCGAGTTCGGCGAACACACCCGCGGCAAGCGCTCGTTCCTCCGCAGAGCCTCCGCCGAGAGACCCGAGTAGTTGGCTCGGCTGCCCCGCGAGGTAGCGTGTCTCGATGGCGAATGCCCGGGCGACCCCGTCCGTGGGTTCGAGCTCGGTCAGCGCGTCGATCGTCGGGGCGATGCGCGCATGGGCCACGCCGGTCGAAACGGCAGAGCCGAGCGAGATAAGGTCCGCAGCGAGCTTGACTCGAAGCTTGCCGTGCTGGTCGCCGAGCCCCATCGAAGCTGGAAGGCGGGCGCCAAACAGCGCAGCCGACGCCGCGACGAGGGGACGCTCCGCGACCGACGTCCCAGCGGTCGCTTCGAGAAGCTCTGCAATCGACGGAACATTTTCGCCTGGCGGCAGCAATGCTGCGAGAAACAATCGGTCGTTGGCGGGCAAGCCGTCGCCGTCTCTGAGAGCGGCGCCGACTGCCGCGAAGTCTCCACGTTCAAGTGCATGGGCGACCCCGAGACGTGTCGCCATAGCGCCATGAGAGCCCGTACGCGCGTGCAGAAGCGCAGCGCTGCCTCGAACGCGTAATTCCGCGTCCGGGGCGCCTAGCACCGCGGCCAGCCAGCCCGCTGCACCCCGGAGTCCAGGCTCCGTACCCACGTCGAGCAAGAGCGAAATCGCCGTGCCCGCATCGCGACGACGCAGCCCGACACGAGCCGCGAGAAGTTTGCCAAAACGCGTCTCGGCCCGGGCGCCATCCAGGCCGTTCGAACGGAGCGCCGCGAGCTCCCCCTCGGCGGCAACGAACGCCGACTCGGCAGAGCCTTGAGGCGCCTCGAGCTTGGCGGTGCAATTTTTGGCCACCGCGACCCACTGAGCGAGCGGCCCTCTCACGTCGGTGGCGTCAGCGGCACGCCCACGCTCAATCATGCGCGTCGTGCTTTCCGAGTCGGAGAGCTTCAGTCGCGCGATCTCGGCCGCCAAATAAGCGGCGTGCGCTCGCGAAGCTTCGGTCGGGGCCGAACGCGCTTCGCGAGCGAGTTGCTCGGCGACTTCTGGCCACGCCCGCCTTGCGGCCAGAAGACCGCGAACCTGGCGTTGCATCATGGGGGCCGTGGGCGCCAACTGCAGTGCTTCGAGGGCGACTTTCTCGGCGGTTTCGGCGTCGCCGCCAATTGCGAATAGCTCGGAGACAACGAGCAGCGCCGATGCCCGCGCGGCCGCATTCTCGGTGGGAGCTTCGACGAGAAGACGCTGCGCGCGGTCGAGCCAAGCCTGCCGTTCACCGCGTTCAACGAGTGCAACAACCGCGGACACAAAATCGCCGGGCGCCTCGGTAAAGATGTCGAGCGATTCGAGGGGCCTCCGTGCTGGTGGCACCGGCAAAATAGACGGAGGAACTTCTTCGATGTCGTCGGACGAAAAAACGAACTCCTCGACATCGGCTGGAGGCAGTGAGGAGTCCACCGCGGAGAGCCAGCCGGCAACCGACTCGCGCGCGGCGAGGAGCGACGCATGGGAAGGCGGCGCACTTCCGACAGCCTCGTCGAGGTACCCGTCCTCATCGAGGAAAACCTCAAAGCCATCTGCGGAGATAGCGGAAGGGGGGACAGCGGCATGCGCGATGAGCGAAAACGGAATGCTCCGCGCAGGAGCCGGGACCACGTCGACGAGGTCTTCGTCGAACGACG
>CANMZR010000053.1 GCA_947502375.1 Polyangiaceae bacterium | reverse complement strand
GGACGAGCGCGCCGAAGACGAGCGCGCCGAGCAGCGGCAGGCGGCGATTCACTGTGGAATCATCCGCCATCGGTCGCGCGGAGTCACGCGGGCTCGCCGCTGCGCGCCGCTACTTCGAATTGATGAGACCCGGGATCGAATTCGCCGATGTGCCGTACTCCGCGACCTTGTTCTTGTCACCGCGGGCCACGGCGAACACCGCCGCCGTCGACGAGAACGAGGACATCTGGTCGGAGGTCTTGCTTGGATTGTCCTGGCCCGTCATCGGATCGTACCCGAAGCCGTTCTTGCCGCCGAACTTAACGGGAGAGCACTGACCGAACCAGCCGTTCTTGAGGTTGCCTCGCGGGTCCATCACGTACGACCAATTGCACGCGTCCGGCATGATATCGCTCCAAGTGTTGACGGCGCCGTTGAGCGGATCATGCGGCGTATCGCCGTAAGCGACGAACACGGTGTTCTTGTCGAGCGTCTCGGTCGGGCTCTCCGGATCCACCTGCTCCGACAGGTATTTGTAAAACCCATCGATTGCGCGGCCGAGATGCTTGGTCGTGTTGCGGCCTCGCATCATGTCGTTCATTCCGGCGAACGTGACGTGCGGATCCGTGAAGGTGCTGTCGCCTGCCGCACCCGGCGGAAGGGGGACGATGGCCGTCTTGCTCAAGCCGAGCGCGAACGCTTTGGCCACGACGACCAGAACACGGCCAAACTCCTCGAGGTGGACGCGCTGTACCGATGCCAGGTAGTTGGCGTTTCCGGCGACGTTGTCGAGCATCTCCTGGATGCCGAAGGTACTCAGGTCAGCGGTCGTCGGAGTGAGTTGCGAGGCGAAGTTGAGACCGATGATGTGCGCGGCGTTTTTCGTGACGGCAATCTGCGGTGCCCAGGCGCTCCGCGGCGACGATTTTCGTAAGCCGATGATGGCCTTGAAGTACGTCTCGAACATCTGCTGTTCGTACGTACCCGCAAGCGTGAACTGGCTCGCCGCACTGTTGAACAGATCGATCAGACCCGCCGAAGTCGGCACCGTGGCGACGTCGGGCGCACCGGGAGCACGCCCATACTTGATGGGATCGATGCCCAGCACGGGTACGACGGCGCTCGAGCCCGAGGTACCGAGAGACGCTAGTGCCGCCTGCAGCGTCGAGGAGCCGGAAAGCGCCGCTGCCGAAGTTGGGTAAGCGGTGTGCGTCTCTTCCTTGCCGGACATCAGCGCGGTCACCGGGTATTTCGGGATCCCGTTCGCGTGGTCGAAGCACGGCGCGTCCGGACCGTAGAAGAACGGACGATCGCCGCCTGCCCAGCCCTTCACACCAGGGGGTAGCGACGGCATCGCTACCCCTTTGCCCGGAGCGTACGTGCCGCGGTAGGTGCCCGGCATTTGGAAGCCGCGATCGCCTGCGACGGATAGCTGCGTCGTGTAGAGATACGCCGACCGGCTGCCGAGCTCACCCAAGCCTGCCACGTTTACGTTCCCGCAGGCCTTCAAGCCCACGTCGGCCGGCGGCCAGAGCTCATTAAACCACGCGTACGCGCCGTTCGGACAAGGCACGATCAGCGAGCGCCCGTAGGTCGCGCCGGCCGCTTCGGCGAGGCCTGAGCCTCCTTCGTCGGCGAGGAAGTTCAAGAGGCGGCTGCGTTCGATGCCCACCGCAGCGGAAGCCACGGTGCACATTTTGAGGAAGGTACGACGCCGCTCATCGCGGAGCTCTTTCAATTTCCAATTGGCCATTTTAATACCCTCCGGTCACTGACATGCGTGAATGCCGCTCAACAGCGCGGCGATGGCGACGTGGCGTTTTTTGGCGACGTCGGTTGGATCCGCGACGTTCGCTTTTTGGACCATCAAGTTGCAAAGCAGCAGGTGGTCCGGGGAGGCCGGCATGCCGAGGAGGCAGCTCAATGTCTCCTCCACGCAACTGCCGTCCTTCGGGTCGAACATCGGCAGGTTCTTGCCTTTCAGCGTGCAGGCCGGCGCCTTCGTCGGATCGCCGATGTTCGCTATGATCTGCGGCGCCGCTTGCACGAAGATGTCGAAGAGCTTCAGCGCGCTCGCGGTCGTGTGCTCGTCGTTCTCTCCGACGCGCGCGTCACGCTTCGGGACACCGAAGGCTTCCGTCGCCCCGAAGTAGAGGGAGCCGGCGGTCTTCGGAGCGGCGATGCAGTAACCATCCGGGGCCTCCCCTACGGCGGAGTCGGCGCAGGAGGTGATTGTGGCGCCGACCTTGTCGGATTGATTGCAGAAGCACACCTGGCCCGGAGCACACAACGGGTCGGCTCCGCCTAAGGTGGGGGTAGCCGCGATTTCGCAGGCGGAGCCCGTCCCGCCGAAGATCGAGCCGAGCGTCATCGGCGTCCCGTTGATTGTGACTATCTCCGTCTTCAAGTCCGACGGCGCCCCGGAAGGCACGAGCACGCCGCGTGCGCGCAGGAAAGTACCGAGTTGCTCGTAGGTCAGCTTGTGGCAGGCGTGCAGACGCGTGGCGATCTCATCGGCCGCGGGCACGTCGTACTGTGGCGCTTCCATGCCGCTGCCGGTGGATGCGCCGGTGGTGACGGTGACGCTCGCTGCCGTCGAAGCTGGGCCCGAGGTCGTCGTCCCGCCGGCGCCTGTCGTGGCGCTCGTCGAGGTGACGGTGGTGCTCGGGTTCTCTTGGACGGGGCATTCGCTCCCGCTGATGTTTGGGGCCTCGGAGCCGCACGCCGCCGACATCGCGAAGGCGCCGACGAACACGATGCCGGGCAGAGCCCAGTTTCCTGTGTGTTTCCGCATGATTTAGAACCTCGTGAAGTCGTCGGAGACGAGGATGGCCCGAAGAACGCTCTTCAGGTTGTAGTTGTTGTTCTTGAAGGCCTGGGTGAGCTTTTGCAGCGTCAGGAGCTCCGCGTTGGGATCCTTGCGATCGGGCAGGCTGACCCAGCTGCGACCGCCGACCTCGGTGATGTCGGCGCGGCCCATTGCGAAGTTCCAGGTGCGCTTGACGGCACACTCGAGGACCTCGTCGTCTTTCGCCATCTGCGAGCCGAGCTCCGCGAGGGATGCGGCCGGTGCCGCTTGCTCGACGCCGTTGACCTTCATGGACAGCTTCCACGCGGTCTTGGCCTGAGCCGCGTTCGGGCACTTCGCAGGGTTGGTGCAGAGCCAGTCGGTGAGCTTCGCTTTCGGCGAGCCGTCGACCGGGACGAGCACCGCGTATTCACCCGCGGGGGTGAGCATCTGCCACATGCCGTTCGAGTCGAACTGGCTGAAGAGGGGCGAGCGATGGTTCCACGTCGAGTGGCAGTTCGCGCAGACGTTGCCGATGTTGTAGGCGTGGAAGTCGACGTGTTTACGCGGTCCACTGTTGTCACTGTTGCATGCGCCCGCGATTTCACTGACCGGCCACTTGTTTTGGTAACCCGGGATAGGCGCGCCTCCGCTGCACGGTGGGTCTTGCGGCGGCATGTCGGTCGGCTCGCCGCCGGCCTGCTCGTTGCCCGAGCGGCAGAGGAACGTCTCGTGGAAGAAACGGTTCCGACGGAACGAGAGGTTGCCGTAGAAGAGGCTCTGCACGCCCGGATCGGTGAGGATGCCGGCCTGCGCGACGCTGGCAATCGCGAGCGACGTCATGTTGGCGCAGTTGCCGTCGGCGAACGTGTGCGTCATCGGGTTGAAGGTCGGGCAGTTGGCCGACGCCTGCGTCAAGATGTTCGTCCAAGGCTTGTCTTCGAAGACGGTCTTTGCGGCCAGGGTCGGCGCGGTCTCGCGCGTCGGCTCGCCGGGGAGCGTCGAGGCTCCGCCCATCTTGAACGTGTACTTGAAGAATGTGAGGAGCGTGTCGGCGAAGCGCGGGTCGGCGAGGAGCTTGTCGACGAGCTCGACGTACTTGGCTTTCTGCTGGTCGGCCGGCAGCTCACCGAGCTCGTAGATCTGCGCGAGGGACGGAGCATCCCCGACGACGAGGAAGCTCGCGGTGCGGAGCGCCTCGGTGTAGTCGCGCTCGCGTTCGTCGAGTTCGGTCTGCTCGAGTGGCGGCTGGTTGCCGGAGCCCGAGGACGCGACTGTGTTGCCGCCGGTCGTCGGGTTGTTGCCGCCGGTCGTCGGGTTGTTGCCGCCGGTCGTCACCCCGGTCGTCGCTACGGTCACTGTTGGGCCGCCGGTCGGGTTGTTGGCGTTGCCGCTCCCGGTCGACGGGGTCGGACAGTCTTCGAAGACCGCCGATGTGTCACCGGAAAGTTTGTACGGATTGGGTCGCTCGCAGCCGTATGCCGCGGCGAGCGCGGATGCGGCGGCGATCATCACGCCTCTCTTAATCACGGTGCCTTTGTCCATTGGCTGTCCCAACTTTGGTTTGGTTTGAGCGACGGTCGGTCTTGCGAGGCGCGCGTTCAACTTGCGGGCTCATTGATCGCTATCTATTGGTGGGGGTGTTGTCAACGCAATGCAACAGGCATGCTGTAAATTTGTCAGGGCTGGAGCTTTCTAAGGTGGTGAGAATACGCGAAGGGCTGGCGGGATCGAGCGCGCACGAAGTGGGTCCCGCCCGCGCGCGACTGCGGGCGACTCCACTCGCGCGATGACCCCAAGAAAAATCTTATCGATTGTTAAAAATTGTTACAAATCTATGTGTTTTCGGTCGAAGGCAGAGTCGCTGGACGAACGGATCCTCGACGCGCTTCGTGCTGGAGAGCGGGGTAAATACGGTCTTGCGCCGAAGCTCGGTCGGTTGTCGGTCACGGGGCAACTGAACCGAGCCGTCGCCTTCGTGCGCCATCCGCGGCAGGCCCGGACGTAGCCAAGATTGGCCCGGCGTTGAGCCATTCATGGCCCACCCCGTGGACGAGGATGAGTTGCAATTGGACGCATTCTATAATTGCAATTAGCCGCATCCTATCCTTGCAATTGGCCGCATTCTATCATTGCAATTGGCTGTCACATGTCGTTACGATTGGACGACATGTCTGCTGACCGAAGCTATCCCCGTTTCGCCTCGCCGGGGCTGGTCGAGGCGCTCGCCGACACGCCCGTGGTGGTCATCCACGGCCCGCGCCAGTGCGGCAAGACCACGCTCGCACAGACCGTTGGCCGGGGGCGGGACTACGTCTACTTCAGCTTCGACGACGAAGTGACACTCGCGGCGGCCACGGCCGATCCGGTGGGCTTCGTCGGCGATCTCCCCGAGCGAGTGATTCTCGATGAGGTGCAGCGGGCTCCAGGGATCTTCAGCACGCTCAAGTCGGCGGTGGATCGGCGGCGCACTCCTGGCCGTTTTCTACTGACGGGGTCGGTCAACGTGCTGCTGCTGCCGGCCCTTGCCGACTCGCTGGCGGGGCGCATGGGGATCGTGCGGCTGCACCCGCTGGCGCAGTGCGAGCTGGCCGAGCGCCCGCCGCGCTTTCTCGAGGTGCTATTTGCCGGCGCGTTCAAGATCCGCAAGGCCGAACGCCTGGGCATCGTGCTGGCCGAGCGCATCGTCGCAGGCGGCTATCCGGCGGCCCTTGCGCGATCGACTCCACGCCGCCGGTCCGCGTGGCATCGCGACTATATCGAGACGCTCGTCCAGCGCGATGTCCGTGACCTGGCGCGCATCGCCTCGCTCGATGCGATGCCGCGACTGTTGGCGCTTGCCGCCGGCCAGACAGCGCGGCTGATCAACATCAGTGCTCTGGCGAGTCCCTTCCAACTGAGCCGCCCTACCATCCGCGATTACATGACCCTGCTCGAGCGGGTCTTTCTGCTGGAAGAGCTACCGCCCTGGCACAGCAACCGATTGAGTCGATTGATCAAGACGCCGAAGCTCCACGTCGGCGACACCGGACTCGCCTGCGCATTGCTTGGTGTCGACGCGGCCGCGCTGAAGCAGGACCGTGGCTTGTTTGGCCAGTTGTTGGAGACTTTCGTGGTGCAGGAACTTCGCCGGCAGGCAAGCTGGAACGAGCAGGAGATCCGGCTGCACCACTATCGCAACAAGGATGGGGCGGAAGTGGACCTCGTGCTGGAACGCGGCGCCGGTCAGATCGCCGGCGTGGAGGTGAAGGCGTCGGCTACAGTGACCGCAGCCGACTTCCGCGGTCTGCGCAAGCTCAAGGAGGCGGCCGGCAAGCGCTTCGCAGCCGGCGTTGTGCTCTACGACGGCGAGACGAGCGCGGGATTTGGCGATGGGCTTTACGCCGTGCCCATCCGCGCCCTGTGGGAGACGAACTGACCCGTCACCGCAGTTGTTGCACCTGCCCCGGGACAAATTCTATCGTGAAGGACGCGGCCATCACAGCTCGCCCCATCGATTGAAACGCGAAAAAAACCTAGGTTTCCTGTAACCACCAAGGCTGGCGGAAGCGGCATCGCGCTCCCCGATACTTGCAACACACCTGCACCTCCGGCCCCACCGGTGCCCGTGCCCTACCCGTGCAACGTCAGCATGGCGATAGCCAACCCGAGCACCTGCTCTCTCAAAGTGAAGGTCTCGGGCGCGGCGGTCCTCACGCTCGCGTCGGTGGTCACGACGACGAGTGGGGATGAGGCCGGTTCGATGGGCGGGCTCGTCTCGGGCATGACCAAGGGACCTGCTCGCTTCACACAAAGTTCCGCCGTGGTCGTCATCGAAGGCTCCCTCGTGGCCAGCGCCGCGTTACCGGGCTGATGCTTCGAGAACGACCGCGCCGATCGCCGAAAAGTGCAGGACCGACGCCACGATCACGAGCAAGTGAAATATCTCGTGGTAGCCGAAGACCGCCGGGTTCGGATCGGGTTTTCGACGGGCATAAACGAGTGCGCCGACCGAGTAGCAAATGCCGCCGGCAATCACCAACGCGCACCGGGTGTTGCCGAGTGCCTGATTGAGCTGGCGGAACTCGAGGACCGCGAGCCAGCCGACGGCCACGTAGAGCCCCGCGGTGAGCCACCTTGGAGCGTGGGCCCAGAAGAGGGATTTCACGAGCCCCAAGAAGCAGCCCGCCCCCACGAGTGCGAGCAACGGGCGACCGATGTCCGGCGGCAGCGCCAGCAAGCCCATCGGCGCATAGCTCCCGCCTATCAACACGAAGATCGCTGCGTGATCCGCCCGCCGCATGCGAGCGCGGTTGACGAGACTCCACATGGGCCGGTGATAGAGCGCACTCGTCCCGAAGAGCATCATCAGAGCACCGCCGTAAATGGCCCCAGCGATGCGCGGCAAGCCGGGCGCCGAGCAAAACACCAACACAGCCGTCGCGACGATGGCGACGTAGAACGCAATCTGGTGGCTCACCCCGCGAAGGCGCGGCTTCACCTTGACCGGAGGGGGCTCGCCGCAAGGCACCGGTGCGCTGGACCTGAGTGTGTCCGCCATTCCTTAACCCAAAAGGACGCGTTTGCCGTCGATCCGGGTGTCTTCTTTGGAGCTCACGGTGGTGCGATTGCTGCAGAACTCGAGGGTGCGCTCGACGATCGTGCGCATGCGTCGCGCATGAGTCTCCGCAATCCCTTCGACCGTTCGAAAGGCGTCGAACGTTCGTTCGAGGATGCGCTCGGCGTCAAAATTCCACGTTCCCACCTTGACCCGTGCGGTCTTCGCCGTGATCTCGAGAGTCTCTGAGTCGAGCGAAATGCGCCCGTTTTTCGAAGAAATAGCGATTTCGGTCCGCGCGGAAAGAACGAGGGTGCCGGTGGCCGAATCGTAACTTGCGAGCAATGCGCCATCGGGCGCGCGCACCAGGATGGTGTCACCGTCGAGCGCGGTGGTTGCGCCACTCGGTGTGGTCATTGTGGTCACTTCAGGGACCAGTGTGAGGGCTCGTGCCGTCGCGCTCTGCATCATCGGTCCTGCTCCTGTCGAGTGCTCCGGCCGCGATAGGCTGGCACGTCTGAATGGTGACGTTCAGGCTAGAACCTGACGCCCGTTAGGATAGCATCGTCCGGTGGGTAGCAGGCCATTCACATGCATGGTGCGGTTCGTTCGGGGCTCGAGCGCGAGTTGTCGGCGCGCTGAGCCCACCGGGTGGCGGCGCGAAGGAACTGCGTGATGCGGCCGTTGCGAGAGGTGTCGGCCCCCGAAAGCTTGGTTTCGGAGCCGGCGGCGGTCGGTGAGGTAGGACTCGATGAATTACCGAGGTCCATTTCGGCGCTGCTAAGTGAGCCGCCGATGATGCCGCGCCGGCTCGAGAGTGTGCGCGGGCCGAGTGCAAGTTTGTCCGAAACGAATGGTCGTGAACGGCTCCAGGTTCGGGACGCCGAAGAGCGCGTGCTCTTTGAACTCGATACGCTCACCGGAAAGGCCACTGTCATGGCGCCGCGCGGGGGCTTGTCGTTTGCGGCACCGGATGGCGACATCGAGTTTCTGGCGAAGGGCTCGGTACGGTTTCGGGCAGAACGCATTGAGCTTGTGGCCGGACAGGCGGCACCGGCATCGCTCGTACTTGGGGAAAAACTCCTGACGCTCTCGGCTCGCGGCGTCGTGCTTGTGGCGGAGCGTCTCGAGAGCACGGCCACGCGCATTTTCGAGACGGCACGCAACGTGTACCGCCAGGTCGAAGAGCTTCATCAACTCCGCGCCGCGCGCATCCGTACCGTGGCCTCGGAAGGGCATCACTTACGAGCTGGACATGTGGCCATCGAGGCGGATGAAGAAGTGCGGATCGACGGAGCGCGCATCCACCTGGGTTAGCGGTTGCGGCGAACGTCGCGGCGGCGCGTGTCCGGTGCTCGAGTCAGCGCGCGAACACGGGTTCCTGCGTGTTTGGATAGTGCGTTAGCCTCGGAGGGTGAGATTTCCGTGGACGCCCGGGTTCGTGGTGGCGCTGGTGTGCTCGGTCTTGGATGCGCAAGCCGAAGACTTAGCACCCGCTCCCGTTTACCCTTACGGGCCTGTCGTTCCCGTTTACCCTTACGGCCCTGTCGTGTCGGCAGAGCCGCTCGCACCCGTCCCCGTCGCACCGCCCCCTCAGCGTGAGCGCGCACCCGCTTATTCACGCACCACGCTGACGACCCTCGGCCTCGGGGCCACGGTGTTTGCCGAACGCTCCACCACGGGTGGACCGGCGAACCTCTGGCGCCCCGGGGTATCGCTCGAGCTGACCACTCGCTTTCCGGTCGGACAGCGCGCTGGTTTTGCGATGCGTCTCGCCTGGGGGATGACCGAATTTCAGCGATTTACCGAGGTAACGGGAACCGGCTATCGCCTCGGCGCCTGGACCACTCGCGCGTACAAGGATGTTTCGTGCTGGGCGACCAAGAGCGATTGGCAACCTTTTCGTGCCATGGGTGGCATGTACGCGTTCGCCGCGCTCGTCTTTCCCTACCTCGCCGCAGGTGGTTTTTATCTGGTCGCGCCGCTCGCAATGACCACGTACGTGAAGCTCGACGCAACCGGCACTCTCGACCTCGTCGAAGGGGACGAGCACGGGCTCGTGCCGTATCTCGAAGGCGGTCTCGGGTTCGTCGGTTACCTGCACCCGACGTCGGCGTTGCCCCTTGCCGGCGTGGGTCCAACACTCGGGGCCGGCGTGCGCGCCGGGCGCCTCGACGCGTCGCTGAAGGGCACCTGGCTGCCGCCGTATCTTCACGGGGAAGCGCTCGACCTTCGTACGAACGTCATGCTTGGCTCCGTTGCTGTGGGCGTTGTGTTTTAGCGCGGACGCATTCTTCCGGGACTGCTTTACGCGAAGACCTTGGTTTCGTAAGCTGCCGCGCATGGGGAAGCCGCACTGGACTCTGAAGGATGCGCCCGACCTCGAGGGCAAAGTCATGGTGGTCACCGGTGCCAACAGCGGCATCGGGTTCGAGGCCGCCCAGGCGCTCGCGGGAGCTCGGGCGAGAGTCATCCTTGCGTGCCGAAACGCGGCCTTTGCTGACGCCGCGATAGCGAAGATCCGTGCCGTGCATTCGGAGGCTTTGCTTGAGTTCGCCGAGCTTGACCTAGCATCGATGGCTTCGGTGCGCTCGTTTGCGGCGGCCTTCACGGCGCGGCATGAGCGGCTCGACGTGCTCATCAACAACGCGGGGGTGATGGCGCTTCCGTATCGAAAGACCAGCGACGGTTTCGAGATGCAGTTCGGCACGAATCACCTCGGACACTTCGCGCTGACGGGTTTGCTCCTCGGCCCGCTGCTTGGAACGCCGGGCTCGCGCGTCGTCACCGTTTCGAGCATCGCGCACCGAATCGGAAAAATTTGCTTCGATGATCTGCAGGGTGAGAAGCGTTACCGACGGTGGCCCGCCTATGGTCAAGCGAAGCTCGCCAACTTGCTGTTCACCTACGAGCTTAGCCGTAGCCTGGAGGCGCATGGGCGTGCGGTGTTGAGTGTCGCCTGCCACCCGGGTTACACCGACACGAATTTGGGGGTCGCCGCCGCCCGATTGGATGGCTCCTCGGTGGCGGAATCGATCATCCGTTTCGCGAACGAAAACGTGGGGCAAGCTGCCGCGATGGGAGCTCTGCCGACCCTGTACGCGGCGGTGGCGCCCGGGGTTGTCGGTGGGGATTACATCGGTCCCGACGGTGCGTTCGAGCTTTGGGGACATCCTGTCAAGGTGGGGTCCAATGGCCGCTCGCACGACGAAGCGGTCGCAGCCCAACTCTGGGCCGTGTCCGAAAGTCTGACTGGCGTGCGCTTTGCCTTTGATGGTTGAAGCCGGGAGTCACTCGTCCCCGCGCGAGCCTCGTTGTCGCTTTTGCTCTGAGGTCCTGCGTTTGTCGGTCAATCTGCGGGCTTTGGAGCCGCGCGTCGGCTTGGTCGGGACCCGTTTTTTGGGTGCAACGGCTACTTCCTTCAACCATTCCGTGAGTTGATTGAGGCACGCGGTGCGATTCGCCAACTGGCTTCGCGACGTCTCGTTGGCAATGAGCACGCTGCCGTCATTCAATATTTTCGAGGCAAAACGCTCAGTGAAACGACGCTTTACGTCGGCGGGTACACTCGGCGATGCGAGCAGGTGGAAGCGCAACGTCGCCTTCGAGTTCACCTTGTTGACGTTCTGTCCACCGGGCCCGCCGCTCCGTGCAAACTGAAACTCAAACTCGCTGTGGGGGATTCGAATTCGCGCGTTCACGATGAGGAGACCGCGCGGGTCGGGCTCGGGCGCGTCTTCAGGTAAGGGAACTTTGGGACCGGTCATACGGAGGGTCGCTTCGCGCTCGGCATGGGCCGGCAAACCTTACACTTTGGGTCGCTTCCACGCACGCAGCGTTCATGCCATGGGACATCGCCGGCTGCTTTCACATGAACCTTCCGCTCTCGATCCTCGACCTCGCCTTCGTCGCTCCAGGGCAATCCGCCGGTGAGGCGTTCGCCGCTTGCGTGACGCTCGCTCAACGTGCCGAGGCGTTGGGTTACCGGCGTATTTGGTATGCGGAGCACCACAACATGCCGACCATCGCTTCGTCGGCGACCAGCGTCTTGATTGCGCACGTCGCGGCGCATACGCGAACGGTGCGGCTCGGAGCGGGCGGCATCATGCTTCCCAATCACGCGCCGCTCGTCATCGCCGAACAGTTCGGTACCCTGGCAAGCCTGCACCCGGGCCGCATCGACCTCGGGCTCGGGCGCGCGCCGGGCACCGATCCGACGACTGCACGCGCGTTGCGCACAGACCCCACGTCGGCCGACGCTTTTCCGAGCGACGTGCTCGAGTTGCAGGCCTACCTTGGAGACCATTCGCGCGTTCCGGGTGTCGAGGCGGTTCCTGGAAAAGGCACCTCGGTTCCCCTCTACATCCTCGGCTCGTCTCTTTTTGGGGCGCAGCTCGCCGCACGCCTCGGCTTGCCCTATGCGTTCGCTTCGCATTTTGCGCCGGCCGCGCTTGAAGAAGCCGTCGCGACGTACCGTGCGGAATTTCGACCTTCGGCGGCGCACTCCGAGCCGTACGTTCTCGCGGGTCTCAACGTCCTTTGCGCGGACACGAGGCCCGAAGCCGAGGCGAACTTTCACGCGGTGAAACGCGCTTTTGTAAAGGGCGTGTTCGGTCGCGGGATGAACTGGAGCGACGCGACAGCCGACACGGTTCTCGACACGCCGGCGGGTCAGGTCGTCAAAGGCATGCTGACGCACTCGGCCGTCGGCACCGCGACCGAGGTCCGTGCGCACGCGGAAGGTTTTGCACGCGCGGCGGACGCCGACGAACTGTTGACCGTTCACAATGCGCCGACGCTTGCCGCACGGCTTCGCTCCATCGAGTTGCTCGCCGGTGAGAGCGCGCTGCCGCTCCCTTCGTGCTAGCCTGCGCCCGCCACGCGCGCCGGTGATGTTCCCCGAGGTACGTGGCAATTTTGAGAGCTTGCATGCACCTTCCTTCCGCCACTTCTTCGTCATCTGCCAATTCCGGATTGGCACCCGTTCCCGGCCACGAATTCGCTAGCCTCGGCATCTCCGCGCCGCTTGTGCAAGCGCTTGTCGACGAGGGGTACACGACGCCAACACCCATTCAAACGCAGGCGATCCCTTACGCTCTCGAGGGTCGTGACCTCCTCGGTTGCGCGCAGACCGGGACCGGCAAGACCGCGGCATTCGTTCTGCCGCTGCTGCAACATCTCATCGCGGGGCGGCCTACCGGCCTTGTGCGCGCACTCGTCGTCACGCCGACCCGCGAACTCGCGGCGCAAATCGGTGAGCGCGTGACCGCCTACGGCAAGCACCTGCGCTCCCCGCGTGGCGACGGGATCCGTCACGCCGTCATTTACGGCGGGGTAAGTCAGCGCAACCAGGAGATCGAACTCACGCGCCGCCCCGATATGCTGATTGCGACGCCAGGCCGGTTGCTCGATCTGGTCGAGCAGCGCGTCTTGCGCCTCGACGGCGTCGTGTACCTCGTCCTCGATGAGGCTGACCGAATGCTCGACATGGGCTTCATTCACGATGTCAGGCGAATTCTCGCAAGGCTCTCGCGTGATCGGCAGACGCTGTTCTTCTCGGCGACGATGGCCCCTGCAATCGTGCAGCTCGCGTCGGACATGCTTCGCGATCCCGCGAAGGTCAGCGTGACGCCAGAAGTGACCACGGCCGAGACCGTCACCCACGGCGTCTACCTCGTTGAAAAGAGCGAAAAGCGAGGGCGGTTAGAGGGGATCCTCAACGAAGGTAAAGACACCCGGGTGATCGTGTTCACGCGCACCAAGCATGGCGCGAATCGACTCGCGGAACAGCTTCTCCAGTCCGGGTTTACGGCCGCGGCGATTCACGGCAACAAGTCCCAGGGTGCCCGCGATCGCGCGCTCGGTGGCTTTCGAGCCGGAACGCTCCGCGTGCTCGTCGCGACCGATCTCGCCGCGCGAGGGATCGACGTCGAGGGGGTTTCGCTCGTGGTGAACTACGAGATCCCAAACATCCCCGAGAGCTACATCCATCGCATTGGCCGCACGGGTCGCGCGGGCGCCACGGGCCGCGCGGTGTCCCTCTGTGATCGTGAAGAGCGAGCGTTTTTACGCGACATCGAGCGGCTGCTCCGTGAACGGGTTCCGGTTCTCGGTGACTCATCGGGCGCCGCAGGAGGGTCCGATCGTGGCGAGTCGGGCGGGCCTCCGCAGCGCTCTCAAAGGGGGGGGCCACCCCAGCGCTCGCAGCACGGCGGCGGGTACCGACCGGCGCACGGGGACTCGGGGAATCGTCCGCGGATGAGCGCACCGTCGAATGTGGGACCCGCGCGAGTGGGCGCTCCGAGCAGTGGAACTAGCCAAGGTGGAAGCACGAACAGCGGTGTTCCCACGGGCATGTCTTCGACCGATGTCGGAACGGGTACGGGCCCGGGGAATCGCGGTGGCCGCGGCCGACGTTTTCGTTACCCGGCGCGCTGAATGACAACCGGCAGGCGCGGAGCCTGTTCGTTTGCGAAGCTCCTCTGGCTCGTTCTGCTAACCTCAACGGAGTGATGAAGTCGCCCTGCTTGGTGGCAGCAGCCTTGATGAGTCTCGGACTCGTCGCGGGTTGTCCGTTTGTATCGTCGGAGAAGGATGGTGGCGCAGCCGCGACGAGCGGTGGGGGCACCGCCGCTGGCTCGAGCAGCGTCGCCGTCGGCGTCGGTCCGGGCGGTGGGCCGGTGACGGGAGCGTACATCTTGGAGGGGCGAGTCGACCCCGAAAGACACGTTCGTTGGGCAGGTTTTGATCGAAGGTCCGCTGCTCGGCTGCGTCGCGGCTGGCAAGGAGTGCGAGACCCAACATCCCGGCGTGCCCGTCTTCGACACCGCTGGCGTGATCGCGCCCGGGCTCATCGACACGCACAACCACATTCTTTTCGACATCTTCGACAACGACGATTGGGTGCCAACGCTACCCGCCACCTGCACCGCCGATGCGGACTGCTCGAGCTCGCCTTACTGCAGCACGGGATCCTGTGCTTGCACGTCGCTCGGCTGCAAATACACGGACCATACGCGCTGGCCGAAGGAGGCCGAGTACGGGCTGATGCTCGACTACAAGCAGTGCCTCGAGGATGCTTCGCAGGGCAAACCCGTGTGGTGTCCGCTCGCGTACGAGGGTACGAACAACAGCCTCAAGTGCGAGATGCACAAGTGGGGTTCGCTGAAGGGCCTCATCGCCGGGACGACCAGCATCGTCGGCCTTCCGGGTGTGTCCACCGGGTGTTTTGCGGGCCTCAGCCGCCCCATCGACGCCGCCCAAAACGGACTCGAGACGGATCTCGTGCAGACTTCCGCCCTGTTCCCGCCCTCAAAGAGCTCCGCCGATAGCGTGTGCGCGAACTTTTCGAGCGGGAAAACCTCGGCCTACCTCATTCACGTGGGTGAAGGCGTGAATCAAAACGCGCTCGACGAATTCACGACGCTCTTCAGCGTGTCAACGACCCCAGGTTGCCTCTACGCGCCGGGGACCACCGTCACGCACGGTACGGCGTTCGGCGCCTCGGAGTTCACCAAGATGGGCGCGAGCGGGATGCGGCTTACCTGGTCGCCCGCCTCGAACGTGGCCCTGTATGGAAAGACGACCGACATCCCCGCCGCACTGAAGGCCGGTGTGATGGTATCGCTCGCGCCCGATTGGTCGATGGGCGGCAGCCAAAATATTCTGGATGAGCTGCGTTTTGCGCGTGATTGGTCCAACAAGAATTGGAGTGGCTTGCTGACGGATAAGCAGCTCGTCGAGATGGTCACCGTCAATGCGGCGGCGACGCTCGGTCTGTCCGACAGCATTGGACGTCTCGAGCAGGGTGCGATTGCCGACGTCGTCGTGTTCGCCGGCAATTCGGGCGAGCCTTACGGGACGATTGTCTCGGGCACGCCGGCCAGTGTGCGCTTGGTGGTCGTGGGTGGTATGGCGCTCTTCGGTGACAAGGCGTTCGGTGTGGTGGCAACGAGTCCAGGCGACTGCGAGGCGCTCGACGTCTGCGGGGTCGCTAAATTTGTGTGCGTCTCCAATACCTCCGGGGTCGCGAAGGCCGAGCAGACCTTTGCGCTGGTCCATGACGGACTCACCGACGCACTGAATGCACTCGATTCCGTGGCCTCGTTGCCGGCTTCGAGCTGCAGCGGAGCCTGCAAGGGCAGCGAGGCTTGCTACGAGCGAACCCACGTTCCCGTCGTCGCGGTTTCGAAGTGTGGGGGCAGTTGCGGCGCCGGCGAGAAGTGCTTTCAAGTTGCGAAGTCCGGCGCGACACCGAACAAGTGCCTCTCCGTGAATGCGTGCTCTGCCGTCAAATCACGAAAGCTTGCCCCACTTGCTCCGGTCGCCAATGAGCCGAGCCACCCTGCCGCGCGCCCGGCCGCTCACCGTGAGCTGCCCGCGCGGACGCCTCAGTACGTGACAGTGACGCGGAAGAGCGCGCCTTCGAGGAGGATGCCAAGGTGCAGCCCGTACATCTCCAGTGCCATCAAGCGCACGCTGTTGGGATGGCCGAGGAACAAGTCCTTCGGGTCAAACAGGATCTGGACGATTCCTTTCGAGGAAAACGGGTCGGGCCCGCAAACGCAGTCGGTGACGGTGCCCTTCGTGTCGAATTGGACCGCGACTCCACCGTTCAAATTCGCATCGACCAGCGTGGAAACTTGGAAAAGTTTGTGGCAGTCCCCCCCACTCTCGAACTCTACCAGAACGGATTTTGGCGTCCCGAGTCCGCCTGGGTCAACCCACGAAAGCCGGCTCGGACCTTGCGTATTTGTGAAAAAGATTGAGTTGGCGTCACAATCTTGAATCTCGCCGTCTGGTTCGGCCGTGAATCCCGCGACGGTGCCCGCGACGACGCTCGCACAGCTCCCCCCGATGAGTTTGAAGTTCTGGGGACATGCGGACACGCAAGCTCCAGCGACGCACGCTTTGTTCTCGCCGCAAGCGACGCCGCATGCGCCGCAGTTTTCGGGGTTCTGCGCCACGTCGAGACACTTTCCGCCGCAGCTGAGCTCGCTCTGTCCACAGCAAGTTCCTTCGCTGCAGAGCTCCCCAACAGCGCAGGATGCGTTGCAGGCGCCGCAATTTTTTGGGTCAACTTTGGTGTCTCGACAGGTGCCGCTGCAGCTCGTCAGGGCTCCGCATTCGGGCTTGCACGCGCCATTGACACAGGCCTCTCCGGTCGCACACGCCGTCTCACAGCCAAGGCCTCCCGTGCTCGTGCTGCCACCCGCACCGCCACCGCCACCGCTCGTGGTTGAGGTCGCGGTCGCGGTCGAGGTCGAGGTCGCCGTTTCCGCGGTCTCGACGGACTTGCAGCCACCGCTGAGGAGAGCCCCTGCGGAGCCGAGGCAGACGAGGCCGAACCAACCGACAAACGTCGTTTTCATGGCCGAATGCTAGCGGAACGCCTCGCCTTAAACAAGATACCGATGGGGCTTCTCGTCCAGCCGCTTTGCTCGAGGCTAGGAAGAACCCTGTCAGCCCCCGAGTGGCGCGGGCTACTCTCAAGGATTCATGACCCCATTCGACTCGCTCCCCATCTTTGTCAAAGGGCTTCCCGCCGTTCAGCCGGAGTGGCATTCACACGATGACCGGGGTTTTCTTCCGTTCCCCGAAGGCCAAAGGAGCCTCGTCGTAGAGTGAGCATCACCCGGCCACCGTTTGAAATCGACCCCGACGTTCGTGTCGCCCGAACGCCGCCTGCGTGGCTCTACACCGACCAGGATGTGCAGGCCCGCA
>CANMZR010000052.1 GCA_947502375.1 Polyangiaceae bacterium | reverse complement strand
AGCACGTACCGACGGCCTGGTGCTGCGCTTTGCGCAGCGACCCGTCGGGGAGAGCGGCGGAATAACCGGAAGGAAGTGCAGCATGACCGAGAACCTAGTGACCGAGACCCTAGCGACCGAGACCCTGGCGCCTGCGACCCTGGCGCCCGCGACCCTGGCGCCCGAGACGTTCGCTTATGCCATGGGGGATAACAGCATCGATCTCCGCCAGCTCATTGAGGCCGGCGTCCACTTCGGGCATCAGACCCGTCGCTGGAATCCCAAGATGCGCCGTTACATTTACGGGACGCGCGCCGGGATTCACATCATCGACCTCGATCAGACGGTCACGCTCTTCAAGCGCGCCTACGACTTCATCGTTCAGGCGGTCGCGCGCGGCGGTCACGTTCTCTTCGTTGGCACGAAGCGCCAGGCGCAAGAGATCATCATCGACGAAGCTCGTCGCTCCGAGATGTATTTCCTGACGAATCGTTGGCTCGGCGGCACGCTGACCAACTTCCGCACGATCAAGGGCGGTCTTGAGCGCCTTCGCACTCTCGAGCGCATGCGGGACGAGGGTACGTACGAGCAGCTTCCCAAGAAGGAAGTGGTCCGGCTCGAGCGCGAGCGTGAACGTCTCGAGAAGTTCCTCGGCGGGTTGAAGGGAATGGGTGCCCTACCGGCAGCCCTGTTCGTCGTCGATCCCAGCATGGAACTCATCGCTGTCTCCGAAGCTCGTAAGCTAGGTATTCCGGTCGTCGCTATCACCGATACGAACTGCAACCCGGAGTTCATCGACTACGTGATCCCCGGCAATGATGACGCGATTCGCGCGATTTCGATGATCACGAGGCGCATCGCCGATGCGTGCATCGAGGGTCGCCTCCGTCGCAAGCACGACGACTCGTCCCACGGTGGTGGCGCTCAAGGCGGCGGTGATCGTGGACGGCAAGCAGAGGTTACCGTGTCGCGATTCCGTGGTGACCGCGGCGGCGCTCGCTGAGGCGAAGGGGACCGCTCCAGACGACACTCTGACTGCAGGAAACGAACAATGGCCATCAGCATCGAATCGATAAAAGAACTGCGCGAACGAACCCAGGCCGGTATGGCCGACTGCAAGTCGGCACTCACGGAAGCGGAGGGCGACATGGACAAGGCGGTCGAAGTCATCCTCAAAAAAGGGCAGGCCAAGAGCGCGAAGCGCGCCGGGAACGTCGCTTCCGAGGGGGAGGTCGTGGCAGCGGTCTTCGGCGGCGGTCGCGAAGCGGTCATCGTCGAAGTCAACATCGAGACAGACTTCTCCGCTCGCAACGCGAAGTTCAAGGCTCTTGCGCAGCGCGTCCTCGGAGCCGCGCAGGCGGCACCGGCTGGAGCACAACTCGAGACACTTTCTTTCGATGGAAAGAACCTCGTTGATGACGCGAACGAACTCACCGCAATCGTCGGTGAGAAGATCACGCTTCGTCGCTGGCAGAAAGTCGGCATTGCCGAGGGCAAGGAGGGTTTCTGCTCGAGCTACATTCATATGGGCGGTAAAATCGGGGTGCTCCTTGCGCTCGAGACCTCGTCGAAGTCGGTCGCGGAGAACGCTGCCGTTCGCACGTTTGCCGAGGAGACGGCGATGCAGGTGGCGGCGATGGAACCGCTTGCGCTCACGAGCGCGGAACTCGATCCGGCGCTTGTCGCAAGGCAGCGTGACATCTTCGAAGCTCAGCTCCGTGACGAAGCCAAGCCGAAGCCCGCGGCGATGTGGTTGAAGATCATCGACGGCAAGGTCGCCAAGTGGTTCCAGGAGGTCTCGCTCGTGGATCAGGAGTCGGCGCAGCACAAGAAGGCGATAAAGGAACTCATGGCCGAGGCCGGCAAAGCGGCGGGCGGTGAGGTTCAGATCGTTGGGTTTGCGCGCTTCGCTCTAGGTGAAGGCCTTGAAAAGAAGGTCGAAGATCTGCGCGCAGGCGTGGCTGAGCTCCTTCAGTAAAGCTTCGGCAGCTTCAGTAACGCTTCGGCAGACGGCTGCAATCGTTCCAGCAGCAGAGCCGGGGAATGCGATGCTCCGGCGGTCCAAAAACGAAGCCTCGACGTGAAAGCGTCGGGGCTTTTTAAGTTTTGCGCTCTGCGCGGAGTCTAACGTTTGATCGAGACTTTGCCGTTCCAGCTTCCTGGTGACGGGAAGCGCAGCGGCATCAGTGCCTCGGTGGCGCAGTCGAGTTGGCTCAACACCGGTGGCTCCTTTGTCGCCACGCCGGCGCCGAGCGGACGGCCGTCGGGATCGAGGTAGAGCGTCACCGTCAGGTCCCCCTTGCCGCATTGTTCGAGGAGCGCTCGGGCCGCGTTTTCTTGGCTCCCGAGCTGCTTTGGGTCGAGGGTGAGAGCGGGGCGCCCGCGGGCGGGAAACCCAAATTCCTGCCGCACTTCGCCGACCTTGCCACCGACGGGGGCCGGCCAGACCGCGTTGGCGAAAATCCGCAGAATGCAGCGCTCGACTCCGCGGTCGCCGAGGGTCGACTTTGCGGGTAAAACGTCAAGCACTCGGCCGTCCGTGCCGACGTGAACGACGACCGAGATGTCACCCTCGAGGTAACTTTTTTGCTGTCCAGGACGATCGATGCAGCCGCTCAGGCTTTCGCGCATCTTCTTGACCGTTGTCGCGACGGCGTATTCGTCCATCCCACCGATGTCCGATTCGGTCATCGGCACGGCCTCAGGCCTCCGAATCCGCGCACCGCCATCGTGCATTCGACTGCCAGGCTCCGTCGCGTCACGACTCGCGCCGCCACAGGCCGTAAGCAGCAAAGTCAGGGTAACGAGCGCGCCCAGGTGGCTGCCGCGTAGCGCTTCATGCTTTGCCCAGGAGGCCGAGCGCCGCAGCCAGTCAGGCCGCCGAGAAGGCCGCTCAACCGATGGCATTTTTGGCGATGACGATGCGCTGTATCTCGCTCGTCCCCTCGTAAATTTCGGTAATTCGCGCGTCGCGGTAGTGGCGCTCCATGCCGTATTCGGTGGTGTATCCGTAACCGCCGAAGATTTGAAGAGCACGATGGGTTACGCGGGTCGACATCTCCGACGCGTAGAGCTTCGCCATCGCACTCTCCGCCGAATGCCGCAGGCCGCGGTCCTTCATCGCGGCCGCACGCAACGTGAGGAGACGCGCCGCATCGAGTTCGACGTCGCTGTCGGCGATCATCCACTGGATCGCCTGAAACGTTGCGAGCGGTTGATTGAACGATTTGCGCTCCTTCGAATAGGCGATCGCTTTTTCGAGGGCTGCCCGTGCGATCCCGAGCGCCTGGGACGCAATTCCGATGCGCCCGCCATCGAGGGTCGCCATGGCAATCTTGAAGCCGCCGCCCTCGTCGCCGAGCACGTACTCCTTCTCGACCCGCACGTTCTCAAAATAAATCGTGCACGAGTGTGCCGCGTGGATCCCGAGCTTCTCGTCGTGCGGCGATTGGGCGTAACCCGGCTGGCCCTTTTTCACGATGAGTGCCGTGTGCTTGGCCCGGCCGTCGACGCGCGCGGTGATGGCAAAGACCAGCACGTGGTCAGCCTCGGGACCGTTGGTGATGAAATTTTTGGAGCCGTTCAGAATCCATGAACCGTCGCCCTGTTTTTCCGCGACCGTCTGCATGGTTTGCGCATCGGAGCCACTCGAAGGCTCGGTCAGACCGTAAGCGCCGAGCAGCTTGCCGCTCGCCGTCGGCGTCAAGATCTCCCGTTTTTGCCACTCGTTCCCGAATTTGAGGAGTGGATCGCAGAAGAGCGAATTGTTCACGCTCATGATGACGCCGCACGACGCGCAGGCTCGACTGAGTTCTTCGCAGGCGAGGGAATAGCTGACGTTGTCCAGCCCGGCCCCGCCGTATTCGGTGGGGATGGTCATTCCCAAAAAACCGAGGGCGCCCATTTGGGCAACGATCTCGCCGGGCCAGCGCGCCGTTTTGTCGAGAGCGGCGGCGATGGGCTCGATTTCGCGGGTCGCAAAATCGCGAGCGGTCTGTTGAATCAATCGCTGATCGTCCGTGAGCTCAAAGTCCATCTGTGGACGTGAATACACCGGAACGAGGTCGCTCGCCAGCTACGCTGCACGTCGCAAACGCCATGGAACGCCGCTCGATTGTCCACTATGGTGCCGAGCGGCGGAGCACCCAATGAACGACCTCGATCTCGACATGAAGCCGAAGCGCAGCAACAGAACGCCGGTCCTTGCAGCCGTGGCGGTGGCCCTCCTCGTCGGCGGGGGAGCGATCGCCTTCTTTGGGATGAAGCCCGGCCCGTTGAAGATGTCGGTCGAGGCGCGCATGGAGAAACAGCGCGGCTTGTTCGCGCTGCCGCTCGCCCAGCAGGTCACCGAGTGGAGAAAAGTCGCGCTCGACGAGAAGGCGGACGAAGACTTCCGCTCGGAAGCCATCGGCCAGCTCGGCCTCCTCAAAGATGCCGAAGGCGTGACGAGCGCGACCAAGGGGCTCGAATCACCGAGCCACAAGCTCCGCGGTGTCTCTGCCCAGGTTCTCGCGTACTACGGCAGCCCGGCGGCTTCCTCGATCCCGGCGCTCAAAAAAGCCCTCGTGGACGCGAAAGAAAACGACCGACGGCAGATCATCTGGTCGCTCGTTGAGCTCGGTGAGCAAAGCGTATTCGACACGGCGCTCGATGCCTACACGTCAGGGGACTTGTCCCATGTCGAGCGCCTCGATGGTGGCGTTGCCTTTGACCCCATGCGTCTCGCGACGCTCGTGCCCATCGATCAACTGGCGTCCAAATTCAACAACCCTAGCGCGGCGGTGCGACAGTTGGTCGCCACCGTTCTTTCGGCGAAGGCGGATCCGAAGTACACCGACCAACTGATAGCGCTCGTCAAGGACGCCGAGCTGGCGGTGGCCCGAGAAGCCGCGAGCGGACTTGGCAAAATCGGCGACGAAAAGGCTCGCAAGCCGCTGCTCGACGCGCTTACGAAGGCGGACCCCGATAGCCGGCAAAAGTTTCTCGAGGCGCTTCGTGACGGGCTCGGTGGAGTGGGCCTCGTGCTCGCACTCGATACGGTCGTGACCGACAACGAAGGGAAGCAGTGGTTTCAGACGAAGCAACTCTTCGACTTGTTACACATTCTCGGGGATCCACGGATTGGTGATGCCCTCGTCGCTTGGGTCGAGCGCTCGAAGCCGCATCCCCATTGGCGCGCGGAGGCCGGTATCGCGTTGGCTGAAGTCGGAGACCTGCGCGGCGCGAAGTACCTCGCAGATCGTCTAAACATCGAAGGCGAAACTATCTATCAGAAGGAAAAGATTTGGCAGTCCGACAAGGGCGGTCTTCTCCTGCGTGGTGATGAGCAACGCACGGTGGCAGGTCGGATGTTGGCAGACCTCACAGCGATGTATCCCGAGCGGAGCCAAGAGCTAAAGACGCTCGCCGAGGCCCAGGTGTTGAAGTGGTCCACGGAACGGCG
Source organism: Polyangiaceae bacterium (assembly GCA_947502375.1). Lineage (GTDB taxonomy): Bacteria > Myxococcota_A > Polyangia > Polyangiales > Polyangiaceae > SYFR01. Next base: position 11,667 of record CANMZR010000052.1, on the reverse strand, counting down.
GCAGCCAAGTGCGAACGCGCTGCGCTTCCTCGCGGGTGTGCACTCACAGCTTGCGCTGCCGGCCATCCGTGGGTGGGCGTTTCCCGATAGCAAGTTGCCGCTAGAGGGCGCGCAGCCGCCCCTGCCGCTCGATTACGAAACTGCGGCGGGCGCGCTTCGTTACATTGGAATGATTCGCGACGAACAGAGCAAGACGAAGTTGCTCGACCAGTTGGATCGCAAAAAAGACAAGAAGATGGACATCACCCAGGAAGGGCTCAACGGAGCTGGCCTGGCGGTGCTCGGGATGGTGCTTCGCGGCATCGTCGTCGGTGCGGCTGAAGGCATCGCAGAGTGGGGCCCCGACATCGCGAAGGACTCGGTCGATAAACTGATCGAGTTCGCAGAAGACAAGACTTGGCATGAGGACGCACGCGAACGCGCGTGCTCGGCGATCGGCTGGCTCGCGAATGACGCCAGCATCAAGAAGACCGTCGAAAAGTTCACGAAGTACGCCGCGAGCAAAGACGGGAAAGATCAAGTGATCGCGGCGTGTTTTGCCGTCGCCTTGACCCGCCGCCCTCAGCCGGCTGCGTTGCTCCTCTTGGTCGATGCGCTCGACACGAAGCTCGACGTCAGCGTGCGAAACTCACTCGCGCGTGCCATCGGCGTCACGGGGCTCAAGGGCAACACCGTGGCCGTGGAAAAGCTCTTCGCGAAACTCGAGGATCCGGAGTTGCGGAATTACGCAGCGCTGGCGCTGATCATGGGAGGCGATCCGGACATCGCCTCCCGTGCCGTGGCAGCGTACGGAAAGGCCGACAGTCAGGCCGCGCTCGACGAACTCAAGACGATGTACTTCAGCGCTTACGGTTACTGGTCCGATCAAGACGTCGAGAACGGGAATCTTTTCCGTTGGGTGGAAAATGCGGAGGCTTTGCGCCGCGTGAAGATCGGCGAGGCGCCGCAGGAGTGGGCGCGTGAGCTCTTGAAGCGTCAGTTTGATAATCTTGCCATCAACAACGGCCCGCACTCCGAGACGAAACCTGTGCTCCTGAGACGCCTCTACAAGGCGACGAAGACGGGCGACACGGCGACCAAGGTGAATGCGCTCCGCACGTTGAAGTTTATCGGCGCGGGAGACATTGGTGTCACCGGCGCGCAAGGCACATTGATGGCTCTGAAGGATGAAGCGGGCGAGACCGGTGAGCTTGCGAAGCGTGCGTTCCACGAGCTCTTGAATCCGGCGGCTACCGGTGCCGAACAGGTGAAAAACGTGCAGACCAAGACGAACGAAAAGGGTCGGGAGTAAGAAACGATGACTACCTGGCGAGATGAGTTGCTCGAGGCGATAAAGACGCGGGTCGAGCGTGAGGCCGAGGAGGAAACCAAGCGCATCAAGCGGCTCGAAGAGGCCCTGAAGGTTGCAGAAGATGCGCTTTTAATGGCCCATGAGAACCTCCGCTTTACCCAGGAGCAGCTGCTCGTGAAGGAGCAACTGGCGACGGTCACTCCGGCGGGCGATGCGGCAACGTTGGAATTGCATGGGCAGACGCTCACGGTCGACCTCGATCGTGCCGGAGCAATCCTCAAGGTGGCGGCCAACGGAAGCCGGCCGCGCGAGTTTGATTTTGCAAAAGATCGCCATATTTCTCCCAAAGATGTCGAGGAATACGTGGGACGCCGGGCGCTCGAGATGGTCCGTGCGGCTCATAAAATTGCACCCTGGTGAGCAAGCCTTGGGGCGAACGCTTGCCTGGTGTGCGCTGGTTTTCGAGCTGACGGGGTGCGATTCGCTCGGTAAGCGTTCGAGTGAGGTGACTTCGGCGGCGCCGCACGCGAGCGGTTCGACGGCGAGCGAGCCCTTGCCAGCTCTGTCGAGTGGAGCTGCGGCATCCGCGGCGCCGCTGGCATCCGCGGCGCCGCTGGCATCCGCGGCGCCGCTGGCATCCGCGGCGGCGCTGGCATCCGCGGCGGCGACCGAAGCGGGGACGGGCTTGTCGAGCTTGAATTGCCCGCCGGACATGGTTTACGTCGCCGGTCATTATTGTCCGAACGTGCGTCAGCATTGTTTGGAGTATTCGCGGGAATGGGCGCGTGAGCGAAAACGTCTCGATGCGGGCGAGGCGAATGGGACGCGCGGCAAGACCACGGCGAGCGAGCGGTGTGAGCGATTCGAAAAACCGTCGCAGTGCCTATCGCCGTCACGCCGTAAACTCGAAGTCTGCGTGGATCGTTACGAGTGGCCGAACCGCGCGGGCGAGCTTCCCACCCACCTCGTCGACTGGAATGAAGCCAAGGGCGCGTGCCAGAGCATCGGTAAACGCCTCTGCACCGAAGTGGAATTCAACTTTGCCTGCGAGGGTGAAGAGATGCTGCCATACAGTTTCGGGTACGAGCGCAGCGCCGAGACCTGCCACCTCGACAAGCCGTACCGAAAGCGGGAACGCACCTTGAAACGCCAGGCGAATTGCGCTGCGGATCCCGCGTGCAAGGCGGAAGTTGCACGCCTCGACCAGCGGGAGCCCGCCGGGTCGCGTCCTGAATGCCACTCGTCCTTCGGGGTGTTTGATCTGAATGGCAACGTCAACGAGTGGGTCGAGCTTCCGGGGAAAAAGACGCCGGACAGAAGTGGCTTGAAGGGCGGTTGGTGGGGCCCGGTTCGGAGTCGCTGCCGTCCCACGGTGACCTTTCACAAGGAGGGGGATTACGGTTATGAAGTCGGCTTTCGCTGCTGCAAGGACAGCCAGGGCGATACGCTGTAGGCGGTCGTTGCCGCCCGGGCGCAGAGATGCGTCTGCTTTGGGGCCTTCCTTTCGGTGGCGCTTCGAATTGGTGTAAGCTCACCACGTCATGAAGGAACGGCAACTGAAGGCGCTTGCAGGATTGACCCTTACGTTTGGGATGTTGGGCGGTTTGGGATGCGACCGAGCGCCCGATCAGCCTCCAGCGAACTACCCGCAACCGCAACCCGGTTACGGGCAGCCGCAACCCGGTTACGGGCAACCGCAACCCGGTTACGGGCAACCGCAACCGCAACCCGGTTACGGGCAACCGCAACCCGGTTACGGGCAGCCGCAACCCGGTTACGGGCAGCCGCAGCCGCAACCCGGTTACGGGCAGCCGCAGCCGCAACCCGGTTACGGGCAACCCCAACCGGTTCCGACCACCCCCGCGCAGCCGACTGCACCACCAAATCCGCTGGCTCCCCCTTGTCAGAGCGATGCATTGTGCGGCACCTTCCGCTGCAACATGCAGGCACAGCGCTGTACGATTCCGTGCGCAAACGCGGCGACAGACTGCCAGAACGGCCTCGCATGTCTCGCGGGCGTCTGCGTTCCGAGCCTTCCCGGCCTTCCCGGGATGCCGACGCACTGACGCTTCGACGGTCCGTTGCGGCCAAACTGAAAGGGTAAGGACACGACGTGGCCAAGACGAGATTGAGCGGGATCCCGAACGCTCCCGATGTGCCGGCGTTTGAACTCAAGATCGGGGCGCGGCTGTCCGATGTTCGACTCACGGAGCCAATCGAGTCGGGCTCGAAGTTAGCACTATGGCGCGGCCGGCATGACAGTGGCGTGGCATGCACCGTTCACGCGCTCGTAGCCGGAGCGACCAAGCGTGAGTGCGATACCTTCATGAAGTCCGCGGGGCGTATCCTCGCCGCGCACGCCGCCCAAGGCTTCGCCGGCGTTTCGCCGATCGTCGAGGTGGTCCCGGCGGCTGTGGCCTGCATTGCCGATTTCACAGCGTCGGGAACGCTCGCCGATTTACCGGTACTTGAGTGGGAATTCGCGCGGAAAGTCGCGTTTTTGGAGCGGCTCGGGCTGGGCCTTGCGACGCTGCACGAGCGCGGGATTTTTCACGGTTGCTTGCGGCCGCAGAGCATCGTTCTCGACGAAGAATTCAATCCCGTTGTGAGTGACGTCGGTGCCATTGTTCTCGAGGATTCCTTCCCGGGGACGGCCGATGCCCGCAATGAATATTGGGCTTACGCTGCCCGTGAGGTTCGCCAAGGCCAAGCGCCGAACGCGCGCTCCGATGTGTTCAGTCTCGGTCGGTTGATGCAATTTGTGCTCACCGTCGTCGAGCCCGATGAGGAGGACGAGAACCTCCCGAAGCTCGACAGTTTGGCAAGCGAGCAGGTCGGCATGGTCCGCATCATCCGCCGTGCGACGCTACGAGATCCGGCGCAACGCTACGAGACCATTAACCAATTACTCGAAGAACTAAGTCGCTATCAGGACATCAACGCGGTGGGGATCGCTCATCCCGAAGGTCTCGACGGTAAGGAACGCCGTCGTGATTCGCGGCTTCCCGGGAGCGCTCCCGAACCCCGCGACTCCAAGAGTGCACTCGCTTTCGACGGCAAAAAGCCGGAAGCTTCGACGGTTGATTCTTCAAAAAAGGCGGTGGGAGAAAAACCTCGCACATCCCGTTTACCGGCCGCCCCCGTGAGTGAGGCCCGTGGAGCGGTCGATCCGGTTACCTCGACGCTCGCGATCGTTTTGGGAGGGCTTGGTTTCGCTTTGCTCGGTCTGTCCCTGTTCCTTGCGTATCGGGCGGGGCAGGTGACGGGAGCTGCTCGCAGCGTGGAAATTCTCGGTGCGTTGCTCGCGAGCACGACGCTTCCCGGCTTGAGTCAATGGTACGTTTTTCGGCCGGTGTGGGCGGCGGCGTGTGTCGCACTCATCGTGAGCAGCGCGCCCACTGGGTTGGCGGCGAGTTCGGGGCGGCAGGCGAAGTTTTCGCGCGGAACTCCGGCCCAGCGCGGGGCGTTTATCGTCCAGTTTTTGCGGGAGGGTCGCACGGAGTTTCGCGAGCTCGATTTGGCGAAAGCTGACTTCACTGGGCAGTCCTTGCGCGGCGCCGACTTCACCGGAAGCAAACTGACTCGCGCGGTTTTTCGAGGCGCAGACTTGTCCAAAGTTAATTTCTCCGACGCGGACGTGACCCGCGCTGACTTCGGCGGTGCGGACCTCGAGAATGCAGAGGTTTCGGGTAGCCTCGGTTGGCGTGAAACGATCTGCGATGAAAAGACGAAACTTCCGGTCGCTTGGGTCTGCGAAAGGGCCAAGCCGGCGAGCAAGCACGATGTTCCCGGTATTCACTAAGGGCCCTAAACCCGCCGCAACTTTGAACGAACCACCTGCCCAATGTCGCTTCTTCGTCGCTTGTCCGTTCTTCAGAACGAGGCCGGAAACACGCCGGTCCCGTCTCACAAGTACTTCCACATCGGGCAACCCGAGCGAATCGAGGACGTCGGTGAATGCGTACCGATGGTGGCACTCACCGACGATAACCTTTCGCGGTTCATCGTCGCTGATGCGCCAAGTCATCGCTGGGGAACGCCCGGGATTCTGCTTTTTTGTCTTCCCAATCTCGACGTGAAGAGCGGGGACGGCGTGTTTCTCCTCTCCGCGTCGGGCGACGCTCGAAGTGAGGCCCATCCTGAAAACAAGGGACGCATGCACTTTGTTCATCTCGGGCTCGACCGACCACTCGTCGAGCGGGGGCTCACCAAGCTTTACGTTTATCGACTCGACGGCGTGCAGGTTCACGGACTCCGCTCGAAAGGCTGATTCCCTCCCGAAAGGCACGCTCAGCATCGTGACCGCTGCCGCGAGCTGACCGAGCCGCAAAAAAAGCCTTGGCCTTCCGACGTCAGAGGCGGTCCGCCGAGAAAGCCATGGCGTCACGGAGTGTGTCTACGCCCGCTACGGCCGCGAAGAGCCGGTCGATGCCAAGCGCGTTCCCCGACGAAGCTGGCATTCCTGTCGTCAAGGCATCAAGAAAACGTTCGTCAATCGGGTAGACGGGTAGGCCACGCTGTTTTCGAGCGAGCTTATCTCCCTCGAAGCGTCGCCGTTGCTCGACCGGGTCACAGAGCTCTCCGAAGCCGTTGCAGAGTTCGAGGTCTCCGAGGTACAGCTCGAAGCGTTCGCACACCTCAGGATCCGATGGTTTTCGCTGGGCGAGCGAGGCTTGGCTCGCAGGGTAATCGTAGAGAAATACGGGTTGCTCGACGGTTGCGAGACCCGGTTCAACGCGCTCGACAAGGAGGCGAAAGTAACTGTCCTCGTCGTTCATCGCGAGCTCGAGCATCTTCGGGCGCGGCACGTCGGCGAAGCGCTCGAAGGCTTCGGCGACGGTGATTCGTGCGAACGGCAACGTGACGTCGAACTCGCGTCCGGCCCAGAGCAGCCCACCTCGGTGCGCGACCGAAACGGCACGGACCAGCATCTCGGTCTCCGCCATGAGCCCGACGTAATCGAGACCGGTGGCATACCACTCGAGCATGGTGAATTCCGGGTTGTGCCGGTGTCCGAGTTCGCCTTTCCGAAAGCAGCGGGCCACCTGGAAGATGCGCTCGAAGCCCTCGCATAAAAGGCGCTTCATCTGGTATTCGGGCGACGTGATGAGGTAGCCCGAAAGGCTGCCGCTTTGACCACCCGTGACTTCGAATGCGTCGAGATGCAGGTCCAGGCCGGGACTTGGCACGAGGCATGGCGTCTCCACTTCGAGGTAACCTCGCTCGACGAAGAACGCTCGAACCGTCGTCAGCATTGCGGCCCGGAGACGCAACCGTTCGTACAAGTTGGGCTTCATTCAGGTTCCCGCAAGCGACCGGTAGCGTCTTCCTGAAAACGCTGGAAGCCCTAAGGCGCCCTCGGCTCGTCTTCGTGCTTGCAGCAGAGCCAAAGCGCCCGCTACCTTTCCGCTTGATGAGCCATAAAGCAGATGCGGGGTCGCAAGATCAAGAGTGGGTCTTGATTGGTCTCGAACAAAAAATGGCGCGTAAGCAGGGAATGCCGTTCCGCATCCCCGTGCCGAAAGCGGAGTTCGAAGGTCTTGCAGACAAGGGCCTGCAGCCGGACGTGCTCCGAGGTTGGATTCAATCCTTTCTCTTGGATTCGCCGATGGGCAAGGATGGCAACTGGCGCCGTCGCAACTCGGATCTCATCACGCAACTCGAGGGTTTCGTGGACAAGAAACCTCTCTGGGATAAAGCTCAGAAGCTCTTCGCCGAGAACGATTATGTGAACGCGCTGAAGACTCTGAAACGGATCACAATCATGTGCGCCGATGACCACGCGGCACGTTTCAATTACGCGAACGCACTCGGGAACCAGCGCGAGTACGACAAGGCGCTGAAAGAGTTGAAGCAAATCCGCGAGACCTTCAACGACGACCCTGAGTTCCACGTCACCTACGCTCAGATGAACGTACTGAAGGGGGATGAGGCTGCCGCCACGGAGTCGCTCGTACGGGCACTCGAGTTGAAGCCGGACCATATGCCGGCGATGGATGCACTTGCGAAGATCGGCTGGCTCGCCAAAATCTACGAGAATCCACGAGACGCCACGTCGCTGGTCTACGTGAAGAGCGAGTCGGTCCGTGAATATCTCGAGGAATACGTCTGGAACCAGACGGAGCGCACTCCTGATTATTTCCTCGAACAATTGGGTTACCACGCGAGCGAGAAACGCTTTGACGTCGCGTTTGCGGCGGCCGAGCGGGCTTGTCACGGCGCGACGGGGACGGTTCTCGAGCGGGCGGTCGCCGGTAAAATCGCGGCGCTCCGGGACCTCTCGCGGACCGCGGAAGCGATCGCGGCATCCCATGCATTCTTGAAAGAGCATGAGGGCTCGGCGGCCGTTTGGGTTGAGTTATCCGGCTGCCATGCACGGGCGGGCGACAGCAAGGCGGCGGACGAAGCGGTGGAACGCGCCCTTAAGGTCGATCCCGGAGAGCCGATGGCGCTCGCTCTCAAATTCTGGCCCGCCGATCGCGAGAATCTCGCCGAGGTTTTGGCTGTCCTGCCGAAGCTTCAGGCTTGGAGCGACGCGCATCCTACGGTTGCCGGGGCATGGCGCTCGCTAGCCCGCGCGAAGCTGCTCACTGGGGCGGACGACGAGGCCTTTGCGTTGTTTCAGAAGGCCGTTGCACTCGCCCCCGACAACGATGATTTGCGGAGCGAGTGGTGGTCCGATTTGGCCAAGCTCGAGCGCTTTGAAGAGATCATCGCGGACACGAAAACGCTTGGGGATATGACCACGCGCTCCTGGCAGCTTCGCTGGAACGAGGCCGAGGCTTACCGGGGTCTGAAGCGCATGATGGAGGCACGCGGCTGCTTCATGCAGCTCAACGCCGACGAGACGCTGGCGATCGATGTGCGAAAGCGTGCCAAGCGCGCCGCAAATGAGCTCATGGCAGCGCCAGCCGCGAGCTGACAGCGCTTCCCCGAGGCGCGAGCGCTAAGCGACCCCAAGGCTGCCACAGACCGAAGCGGCAAGCTTTGGAATGGGTTGCTGCGCGCAATTTTTCTATGGAAAGCTCGCGGATCGCCTTCTCCTTAAGTCTATTCAGTAGACTCTATTTAATGGTTGGAATGCGTCCAAAGGACGAGCGAACAGGGGCGTTCCATCAATTGAGTACCGTCTTTTTACTTGGCGCTATTTAAAATAGTCCGTTGAATACCGGCTACTCAAGGACGCATACTTAGTCGGCGATACTAAAAGTCCGCTACTAAAAAGCGGATACTTAAAAACCCGTACTAAAAATACAATACCAGAAATAATCTATTGAATATATTTGTTGCGCGCGTGTCTGAGCCACGGGCGTGCGCGTCCGCGGCGTTGGCCTTGAGCGGGCGCTGGGTCCGCGGGGGCGGCGGCTCAGGCTTCGGTGGGCACGGCTTCGCGCGGGCCAGTGGGCTCCGCCGGTGTGGCGGCGACCGAACGACGCCAAAACATGCCCACGAGAAAGCAACACCACGCGAGCGAAACGATCGTGAGGGTGGTGTACTTCGTGTCGTTCCAGAAGCTGTTCATCCAGACGATCTGGGTCACCGCGGCAACACCGAACATCCCTAGCTCAAGCGAGCGACGCACGCGGGTCAGCGGCGCGCCGAGGATCATGAAGGTGTAATAATAACAAGTGAGCTGCGAGAGCAAGATGATGAAAACCTGCCCGAGACACTGCGCAATCCAGAGCGATTTCGTGCGTCGCACGATGGCCGCAAACGCGATGAGCGAAGCGAGAATCACGGCATATGCTGCGTAACGGAACTGGTGGTAGCGCGTGTTGCGCATGTCCTTCCAGACTTTGAACGGGTCGTTCTGTTTCTCGTCGCGAACAAACTCCATCTGGCCGCTGCTCGGTCCCGTGGCGATACGCAATGGCAGCTGGAGCGGCGCTGTCCACCCGAAGACGCGGCGTTGCCCGTCCGGGAGGCTGTTGCGCCACGCTTGCTGCTCTTCCTTGGTGCGGCTCCGTAGGGGCTGAGTTTCAAGGAACTTGTGCGCGACAATGACGCGAAGACCCATGTGATTGGTCAGCGGGGTTTTATCGTGCACTTTCAACGTGTGCTCGTAAAAGCTCACGTACGGGCGTGCGAGCCGTTCGGTGAGTGAGCCCCCTTCGTCGCGCATCGTCATGATGCAGGAGAGCGGGATGAGGACGAGAGCGGCGAGCGTGCCGCCGATGAGCGCTTGTTTGTGCTCGGGGTGGACTCGTCGCTTCTGGACGAGGTGAGTGACGAATGGCACCAACGTACCGACCACCACGAGGCCAGGAAAGACTCGCAAAAGGGCGGCATAAACAAGTGCCGCGCCGCCGAGCTTGAAGTAGCGGCGGTGCATCGCAGCGGTGCTCAAAACCAGGAAGAATAGCCAGTCTTGGCGGAGAAACGCGCCGCCGGTCCAGTAAAATGGTGCCGACGATTGGCAGCCCCAAAAGATCGCCCCGACGGCGAAAACGCGCCATCCGAATCCCCACCAAAGGGCGGCGAACATACCGGCGATGTAAAGGAGATCGAGGGACGCGAGGAACTGAAGAAAATGAACGCTCGTGGGCGCGAGATCGCTAAAGAAACGCCCCATGATCGTCCAGACCGGCGGCGGGTTGAAGCCGTGGTCTTTCTGCATGTCGGTCCAGTATTGCTTGCCCGACACGACGCGGAAAAACGCGACGTCTTCCTTGTATTGCTCCCACCGAGCGGGAGTAAATACCCCCTTGCATTGCTCCGGATGATCGAGCAATTTTTGCACCGGAATAAGGAGATTCTCGCCCCCGTATTCCTCCGCGTACTCGGCGCCTAGGTCGCGCACTTTTTTGTCGGCGTCGTGGGTCTCGGCTTTGAAGTCGATCACCGAAGATGGGGCGATGGCTTGGCCAGCCGCGCGGTCGAGGACCACCTTGCGGGAGCCGAGTTCCTCTTCCGCGAGGACCGCGCATTTGTAGAGGTTCGTGTAACCGAGCTCGGGGAAGTATTTCGCCCCCATGTAGTAATGGTACTGATCCCAGCGGTGGTAGTAACTGGCGTAGCCGAAGTTGAATCCGTTGAAATAAGCAGTGATTGCTGCGAGGGCGAGGGTCAAGCCGACGAACTTTTTCCAGCGTTCGGCCACCGGCTTCTGAAGTGATTTGCGGTGCTGTTCGTAAAAGACTGCGCCGGCGGCGGCGATGGCGATGGCGGCCTTGCTCAGCTCGACGCAGCGGTCGTGTTGGGCGACGAAACGGCTGATGACGTAACCGTATGCCCCGACGGTGAGGAGTGCGGCCAGGTAGGCGAACGGCGCCCGCGCGCGCGGCGCTAACGCCAGGTTTCCGAAGTACAAGACGGCGGCGTAAAGCAATACGCCAACGACGATGAGTACGATTTGACCGAACGATAAGTGGAGCATGCGAGCGGACTCTCCCTAGCGGTGCCCAGCTCTGACGGCAACCTCCGTGCGGCGCAGGCGCGGTGCTCGGAGCTCGAGACTCAGCCGCCGAGTTCCGAGAGTAGGAACGTTGGAAGGTGGTCCCCTTCGTCGATCCGTTCGCGGGTGCCGGCGAGCCAAATGAGGGCGTTGGCGTGTGCGAGGCTGGTGACGGAACCGGAGACTTGACGGGCCGCAAGCTTTGCGCGGAGTTGCCCATCATGGACGGCGAGTTCGGCTCGGAGGAAGTCATCGCGACCGTCGGTGCGGCCGCCGAGGTTGCGGGCATGGTGCCCCAGAACGGGCAGCGCGATGCTGCGTGGACGTGCGTCACGATCGCCTTGAAGAGCGCGCAGAAGCGGCACGCCGAACAGGTGAAATGCGACCATGGCCGAGGCTGGGTTGCCCGCCAGGCAGAGGATGCGCGTGTGGCCGAGGGTGGCGAATGCCGTCGGTTTGCCTGGTCGCATGGCGACGCCTGTGAACCGGAAGCGAGCGCCGAGAGCTTCGAGGGCTGGGCGAACGAGGTCGTGGTCGCCGACGCTCGCCCCCCCGATGGTGACCAACAGGTCGCAGGCGTCGAGGGCCTGTTCGAGCGCCGCGAGGAGGGCACCTTTGGAGTCGCTCGCATAAGGCAGGGCGTCGGGCTCGGCGCCGACGCGCCGCGCGAGTCCGGCGATTGCATGCACGTTCGATTCAGGGATCGAGCCAAACCGCGGGGGCGACCCGGGGGCCCGAAGCTCGTCGCCGGTTGCCAGGATGGCGAGGCGCGGTTTCCGGGCAACGTCGAGGGTCGTCCGGTCAAGGGCGGCCGCGAGTCCGAGCATCGCCGGGTGCAGGCGCGTCCCAGGCCTTAGCGCCACGGCCCCTTCGGCGAGGTCTTCGCCCCGCAGCCGAATGTTTTGTCCAGCCCGCGGCTTTGCGTGAGGTGGGAGGGTGAGCCTGTCGCCAATCCGCACGACGGCTTCTTGCATCACCACGG
>CANMZR010000051.1 GCA_947502375.1 Polyangiaceae bacterium | reverse complement strand
CCGCCGCGACCGTCTCCTTGACGCTCTCGCCACTCAGCGTTTCGTTGACCGGTTTCTTCTGAGTGCGCACGGCGGGACGGGCGCTGGTTGAAACCGCCGCGTGTGTTATGCGTCGCCGATGAGCAGGCTACCGCGTCCGCAACCGTCCTGCTCGCGCACGATTGACGCGCTCCCCGCGTCGCGTTTCGGGCCGGTGGCGCGCCCTGAATTCCAGGCGATACGTGATGGTGCGCTGAAACAAGAGATGGTGCGCTGAAACAAGAGATGGTGCGCTGAAACAAGAAAGGGCTGCGAGCCATCCCGCAACCCTTTCTTCTCGCTGTGCTTTTTTGTAGGCGCGATAGGGATTGAACCTACGACCCCTACCGTGTCAAGGTAGTGCTCTCCCACTGAGCTACGCGCCTAAATCCCGCCCGGTTCCGACGCAGCACCGAGCCATAAAGACCAGGGCCACGTTGGCCGCGAGGTGACAAGCCCCGCACCGATTGAGCGGCGTGCAAATAACAGGGGGTGAGTGGTGAGTCAAGCTCATGATGTCGGTCGCTCAGAAGGCCCGCGAGTCCAAGGCGCGAAGAATTCAGGAACTGCTCCAGCAGCTGTATCCGGATCCACCGAGCCCGCTGCTGCACGACGGCCCTTTTCAGCTGCTCGTCGCGGTGGCGCTCTCCGCTCAGACCACCGACGCCCGCGTGAATCTGGTCACTCCAGGGCTCTTCGCGAAAGCTTCGTCTCCGGCAGAAATGGTCGCACTCGGTCCCCAGCGCATTCTCGCCGAGATCCGCACCTGCGGCCTCGCGCCTACGAAGGCCGTGAACCTCCATCGCCTTTCGCAACTTTTGCTCGACCGGCATGGGGGCATGGTTCCGGCCTCCTTCGAGGCGCTCGAGGCGTTGCCGGGGGTCGGTCATAAAACCGCCGGTGTGGTGATGGCGCAAGCCTTTGGGTTTCCCGCGTTTCCGGTCGATACGCACGTGCATCGCCTGGCGGGGCGCTGGGGCCTTTCCAAGGGCCTTACGGTCGTGCGCACTGAGCAGGATCTCAAGCTTTTGTTTGCAGAAACGGCCTGGTCGACCCTCCATCTCCAGATGATTTTTTTCGGCCGCGAGCACTGTCCGGCCCGGGGGCACGCAGCGTCCAGTTGCCCGATTTGCTCGTGGGCCGCCTCTCGGCCGCGACGCCTCCCGCGCGATGAGGAAGGCGGGTGACTTGCTAGCGGCGCGGATTCGGCCTATGCACTCGCCCCCAGCCTCCGGCCTTTTGCCGCGAGGCCACATTCGGGCCTCTCGTACCCACGAGGGCAGGGGGCCGCGGGATTGCTCGAACCGAAGGTAAGCGCTTGCAAGTCTTGATGCTACAAAGTGGGACCGCCCCCGGGCGTGACCCCAACAGCTCCGCTGCCGCGCCTCCCGGGTCGCCACCCCCGGTGTCTTCGACTCCGGGCTCTTCGACTCAGGCCCAAGGCGGCTCGACGCCCGGCTCTCAAGGAGCAAGCGGCGGCGCTCTCAGCAACCTCATGGTGATGGCGCCCATCCTCCTCATGGTCGTCGTGCTGTTTTTCATCTCGCGCGCCGATCGAAAGAAGCGCACCACGCTCGAATCCCAGCTAAAAAAGGGCGATCGCGTGGTCACACGCTCTGGCATCGTCGGCTCGTTGTCCACGCTTGGGGAGCGCACCGTGCGCCTTGAGATCGCGCCCGGCGTGACCGTGACCATGCTCAAGAACGCCATCGAGGGACTCGATGGTGGCGACACCGTCTCGACCGCGAAGGCCGCAGACGACAAAGACCTCGAATCCCAGCTAAAAAAGGCGAAGGACGCCGGCAAAGACGACAAGCTCGACGAGAAGCCGTACGCGGACTCGAAGAAGAAGAAGTGAGCGTGTGACGTGGTCTTCAGAAATCTCGCAATAGCGTTCGGGGCACTGGCACTCCTGGCCGCCCTTGGGGCGTGGCAGAACCGCGCAAAACGTGCCGTCCTCCTCTGGGCTGCAAGCAGCGCGGCATTTGCCGGGGCGGCAGCGTACAACCACGTGTTCTGGCCATTGGCCCTGATGGGGCTGATGCCCGTCTGGGGCCTCGTGGCCGCGACGAACGTCCAGTCAGCCGGCTGGCGACATCGGGTTGGATTGACGATTTACATCGCCCTCGGGACGGCGCTTTCGCTCTTTCCAACCGTGCACGACGAGCTGCTCTGCACGTCGAACAAGCCCGCCCAAGGCCAGCGTGCATCGTGTCCGGGCGTGCTGAAGGCATTGTCGTCCGAGGAGCGAGATGACTATACGAAATCTGCTTCGCTCGGCGACAAGGGATTTACGCCATTTCTCCTGCAAAACATCCCGTTTCGCATGGTTCGCGGGCTCGACCTCGCCGGTGGCTTACGCCTTGTTTACTCGGTCCAGGTAGACGACGCCATCCGCGACCAGCGTGACCGCTCTTACGAAGCGCTTCGCTCCAGTCTCACGAAGCTCTTTGGTTTTTCGAAGGCAGAGAATCCGTCTGTCGAGGAACTGAAGCAGCTCGCGCAAAAGGGAAAACTCACGAAGCCGCGAGACAAGACCGATACGGTGGTTTTCACGCTCGAGGATGGCGCCGACGCGGACAAGCTTCTCGACCCCGAATTCCTGAAAAGTTTCGGCCGAGACCTCAGCTACACGCCGTCTGCGGACCGTAAGACGTTCACCTTCCGAATCAAGAACGAGATCGGCAGCGACATCCGCACGAAGGCGGTCCAACAGGCGAAAGATACCATCGCCCGCCGCATCGACGGCATGGGCGTCAAAGAGGTTTCGCCGAGCGTCCGAGACGAGGACGTGATCATCGAGATTCCTGGAAACCAGGAGAAAGATTTCGACCGGATCCGCGAGATCATCAGCGAGACCGCCCGGCTCGAGTTCAAGCTTCTCGATGACGAAGTCGACTTCTTCGGACCCTTCGTCAATCAAACCGAAGGGCTACCGAAGGGCCTGCGCTTCGAGCAAGAAAACGCGCCGGTTGGCAAAGGCGAAAACGGCGGGACGAAGACCAAACCCAGCTTTTATGCACGGCTTGGTCGTCTCGACGGCGAGTCGATGGAAGAGGCGCTGAAGCGCTTTCGGGCGTGGGTCGCGACGTTGCCGATCGACGAGGACCATGAGGTCGGCTTTCACAAAGTCTTCGACGTCAACGAAAAGACCGAGGAGTACACCGAGGTTGGCTGGCGCACGTATTTCCTGAAAGCCAAGGCCGAGCTCACGGGTGACATGGTCAGCGATGCGCAGGCCCAGCCCGACCATAGCGAATCGGGACTCGGCGGCTGGTACGTGCAGATGTCGCTCCGCAGCGACGGCTCCGAGCGCTTCGAAAAGATCACCGGCGACAACGTCAAAAAGCGCTTCGCCATCATTCTCGACAACAAGGTCGAGAGCGCCCCGGTCATCAACGAGGCTATCGGCGGTGGTTCCGCTCGCATCAGCATGGGTTCCGGGAACATTCAGCAGCAGCGGGCAGACTCGACGAAGCTTGAGCTCGTCCTGCGCTCCGGTGCCCTTCCCGCGCCCATTTCATTGTCGAACGAACAACGGATAGGCGCGTTGCTCGGTGATGACGCGATCAAGGACGGCATCACCGGTGCAGGCCTTGGCGCGGGCCTCGTCCTCGCCTTCATGTTCTACAATTACCGGCGGGCGGGCGTCATCGCGAACATCGCGGTGCTCTTCAACCTGCTGATTCAGTTGGCCGTCCTCGCGATGTTCAACGCCTCGATGACGCTCCCGGGGATCTGCGGACTCGCACTGACGATCGGGGCGTCCGTTGACGCGAACGTCCTTATCAACGAGCGAATTGCCGAGGAAATGAGAGGCGGCAAGAGTGCGAGGTCAGCCGTGTCGATTGGTTATGAAAAGGCATTCAGTGCCATTCTCGACGGTCACGCCGTCATGTTTATCGCAGGTTTGATCCTCATGCAGTACGGCAGCGGCCCAATCAAGGGCTTCGCGGTCACGCTCATTGTCGGTCTCTTGACGAACCTCTTCACGGGTGTGTTCGTCACGAAGGTTATGTTCGACTGGTGGGTCCGCGGACGCAACGCGGCGAAGCTCAGCGTCAGGTGATGGCGATGGCAAGCACGGAAAAAACGAACCCCAAGGCCAAGAGCCGCTGGCGAACGAGCGATGGCGACATCGACTTCATGTCGCTGCGCTTTTACTTCATCGGATTCTCGACCCTCCTCACGCTCATCTCTGGAATTGCGTTGTTTTATCCTGGGCCAAAGCTCGGGACGGACTTCGTGGGCGGCACCGAGGTCGAACTCGCCTTCACCAAAACGGTGGATGGCGGGAAAGTGCGCCAGAGCGTGGCGGCCGCTGGGTTCCACGACCCGGAGGTCGTCGAGGTCGCGGCTAGCAAGGCGCTCTCGAATCACTTCCTGATTCGCGTGAAGGAAGTGAGTACTTTTTCCACCGAGCAGCAAAAGAAATTCGACCAGGCACTCTGTCTGGAGCGCGACGGCGAAGACACAAAGCTCGACCCGGTAAACTGCCCCGAGGAGCTCCGCGCAATCGAGGTGAGCTTCAGCCCCGGCGGCGAGAAGGTCAGCGTTCGTTACAAGCAGAATGTCTGCGTTCCGAAAACCGGTGACGCGAGTGGCGTTGCTGGGCCCGCCTGCGAACCCCGTGAAGCGATTGCTCACCAGCTCGACGGCACCAGATTGAAGCGCATTGGGCTCAGCACGTCGGGTGCGGAGCTTCAGTCTGGCCGCGCGAACCCGGTGGTTTTGAACGTCCGCGACAACAAGGTCGAGTTCTACTTCAAGAGCCGGGGCGATCAGATCATGGACGGGCTTCGCGCTCAGCTCGGGCCAGACGTCGTGCCGGAGAAGGCCCTCCGCATCGAGTGGGTCGGTCCGAAGGCTGGTCGCCAGCTGCGCAATGCCGCCATCACCAGCGTCTCGTTGGCAATGCTCTTCATCATGATTTACGTCGCGTTTCGCTTCGACTTGCGGTTCGCACCGGGGAGCGTCGTCTCGCTCATCCACGACGTGTTCATCGCCCTCGGTGCGATGGTCGTCGCGCGACGCGAGGTCACGTTGTCCACGGTGGCTGCGCTTTTGACCGTGCTCGGGTATTCGATCAACGACACGGTCGTCGTTTACGACCGCATCCGGGAGAATCTCGGCAAGCATCGCAACATGAGCTTTCCGAGACTCATCAATCGTTCGATCAACGAAATGCTTGGTCGCACGATCAAGACCTCGGTGACGACGGCGATTGCGCTCGTCCCCTTCCTCTACTTCGGAACCGGTTCCATCAGGGACTTCGCGTTCGCGATGCTCGTCGGGATCGCGGTGGGGACGTACTCGTCGATTTACGTGGCGGCTCCGCTCACCGAATACCTCGATCGGCGCTTCTTCGCGAAGCTCGGTGGCGCTCAAGCGAAGAAAAAGCGCATCGTTCGCCCGAAGGACAAACCTCGCTCCGGTTCCGTTTCTGAGACCGGCGCGCCCGCCTGAGATGTTGCTCGACCCTGGGCCGGCTGACGACGAGGCGTTCGCGCTTGCGCGTGAGCTAGGGGGAACCGTCACCGTCGCTCACTGGCTCAAAAAAAACGGCTTTGAAAGCGGCAGTGAGCTCGACCGTTGGCTCGCTCCGAAGCTGGCGTACCTGACGCCGCCCGATGCGATGGCGGACCTTCCCGCCGCGGTGGAGCGACTCGCTTTTGCGATTGAGCGGCACGAGAACATCGCGATTTTTGGCGATTACGACTGCGATGGCATCACCTCTTGTGCCATTTTGACCGACGTCGTGCGGGTGCTCGGAGGCACCGTTTCTCCGCTTGTCGCGAGCCGGTTCGAGGGGGGCTACGGCTTCTCGTCGGCGGCGCTCGAGCGCGTGCGAGAGACCGGTGCGACGTTGCTCATCACCTGCGATTGCGGCTCGGCCGACCACGAGCGGCTTGAGAGCGCACGACGCTCCGGGATCGACTGTGTCGTCATCGATCATCATCTCGTGCCGGAGGAAGCGTTGCCCGCGCTGGCGTTTCTCAATCCTCATCGCCCGGTGTGCGGGTTTCCGTACAAGGGGCTCGCCTCGTGTGGCCTCGCGCTGGTGGTCGCGTCGGCTCTTCGCAAGCGGCTTGGCTCCACCCTGGATTTGCGTCCATGGCTCGATCTCGTGGCGGTGGGTACGATCGCCGACGTGGCTCCCCTCACCGGTGACAATCGGATCATGGTGCGTCGCGGTCTCGAGGTGATTTCAGCTGGGGGTCGAGTCGGTCTTCAGGCTCTTGCGATGAAGGCCTCCGGGGGACGAAAGCGGCTCTGGACCAGCGGTGACGTCGCCTTTCAAATAGCTCCTCGTTTGAATGCGTCCGGACGGCTCACGCATCCCCGCGTGTCCCTCGATATCTTGCTCGAGCGCGACCCTACTCGGGCTCGGGCGCTTGCCGAGGAGATTGAGCAATTGCAGACAAAACGCCGCGAATTGCAGCGAATCCTAGTCGAGGAGGCCGAACAGGAGATTGTTGAGGGTGGCTTCGCCGCCGATCCGGGACTCGTCCTCGGACGGCAAGGCTGGCACCCCGGGATTGTCGGTATCGTCGCGGGGCGCATTGCCTCCCGTTACCGTAAACCGACCATCGTGGTCGCTCTCGACGGCGCGACCGGTCGTGGCTCGGCACGTACGCCGGCGGGCTTTCGTCTCTACGATGCGCTCGTGGTCTGCCGCGGCGAGCTCGTCGCTTTCGGCGGACATCAGGCGGCGGCCGGCGTTGAAGTGCGCGCGGACAGGCTCGCTACGTTTCGGGATGCCTGGAATCAAGCCTGTGCGGATCAGTTCGCGACGATGCCGCCGCTACCCGTACCGGGTCCCGACGTGCGGCTCGATGAGCGCGATGAACTTGCGCAAGTGCTGCTCGATCTCGAACGTCTGGAGCCTTGCGGTCACGCGAATCCTGCGCCTTTGCTCTACATCCCGTCGGCGAAAATCCTCTCGGCGCGCGATCTGAAAGGGCACTTGAAGCTCGAGGTTCAAGTGCGTGGGGAGTCCTTGAGTGGTTTCGGTCCGGAGCGAGGCGCTGAGGCGCACACGCTCGTCGGTCAGACGGTGGACCTCGCCGGGCGACTGAAACGCGATTTTTTTCGTGGAGGTGCCAAACCCGAAATTCTCGTCGAATCCTGGTCAACCCCCTCGGTTGGGTGACGGCGAGCGAGCCCGCCCCGGGAGGGTGCAACGCAGCGAAGGCTTGACGCCGCGTTGACGAATCTCGATTCTTCGGCCTCATCGTGGGACCCATCATCGAGTTTCGCAGCGTCGAGAAGTCTTTCGGCGAAAAGCGCGTTTACCAGGACCTGTCTCTGGAGGTGCAAGCCGGTGAGACGCTCGTGGTCATGGGTGGCTCGGGCGCCGGCAAGTCCGTGATGTTGAAGATGCTGATCGGCTTGCTGCAGCCCGATAGCGGCTCGATCTTTTTTCGTGGCGAGGAGGTCACCCGCATGAGTGAGCGCCAACTGCGCAGCCTGCGCTGTCAAATCGCGATGCTTTTTCAAGGCGCGGCGCTCTTTGATTCGCTCTCGGTCGGCAACAACGTGGCGTATGCCTTGCACGAGCATCATCGTCACGACATGACGGAAACTCAGGTCCGAGATCGAGTGCACTGGGCCTTGTCGCTGGTCGATCTGCCGGGCATCGAGGGCATGTCACCGGCGGATCTCTCCGGCGGCATGAAGAAACGGGTGGGGCTCGCACGAGCCATCGCGCTGAAGCCCGAGGTGCTCTTGTACGATGAGCCCAATACCGGGCTCGATCCGATCAACACCGCGCGCGTGAACCACATGATAAACGGCCTCAAGCGCACGTTGAACGTCACCAGCATCGTGGTGACGCACGATATGTCGAGCGCCTTTGCGGTCGCCGACCGCATGGCGATGGTCCATCGCGGGCAGATCATCGCCATGGGGACACCCGCCGAGTTCAAAGAGTCGTCGGATACGCGCGTGGCGGACTTCATTCATGGCCGGGCTCCGGAGCACGAGGACGTGGAGACGCTGCTCCTCAGCTAGACCCTTGGCGCAGACAGTCACCGGCCTTTGCCGAGTCCGCCGGGTGCTCGCATGGCCCCTTCAGCGCCTGGGCATCAACGCGGTCGCAATTTGGTGTAGGCTCCCGCGCCGCGTGCGTAAAAGCGATATCAAAGTCGGAGTTTTCGTCCTGTTCGGGCTCGTCCTGGCTGCGCTGGTGATCTTTCTCATCGGTGACACGCGACGGTTATTCGAGCGCGCCCACACGTACCATCTCGCTTTCGAGGACATCGCCGGACTCAAAAAAGGCGCGCCCGTGCAGATGGGCGGCCTGATGATTGGGCACGTCGAGACCATCGATTATTCCAAGGACGCGAGCGATCCTCACATCTACGTGACCATCGAGGTCGTTGCGGGTGCGGCTTCGCGGTTGCGCGTCGATGGCGTCGCCAGCATCGTCAACAAAGGGTTTCTCGGCGATAAAATGCTCCTCATCTCACGCGGCGAGTCAAGCGAAGCCGTCCCCTCGGGCGGGACGGTCAAGAGCGATGAGCCCTCCGATTTGATGAAAAAATTCAGCCAGATCGGTGGCGAAGCTGAAGCCACGATGGGGGATGTGAAGCGCGTCGCGGCGGCACTCGCCGACGAGCAACTACACGCCGACATTCGAGCAAGCGCGAAGAAAGTGGACCGCATTCTTGGCGAGGTCACCGAAGGGCAAGGCTATCCGCACCGGCTGCTCTCCGATCCCGAAGAGGCAAAGCGGATCTCGCGAACGATCGAAAATCTCGACAAAAGCGCAGCCGAGCTCGCACTCACCCTGCGCGACGTTCGGCAGCTCGCCGAGCAGGTCAAGAGTGGTCCCGGTTTCGCTCACGATCTCATTTATGGCGAGGGCGTCTCGAAGCCCCTCGCTCAAGTGGGCTCGACAGCCGAAGAGCTTGGTCTCACGTTGCGCGAGCTTCGCACGGGGCACGGTTTCGCTCACGACGTGCTGTTCGGCGGCGACGGCGCACCTGGCACTCCCCTTTCGAACGTGAGCGCAATGACGGCGGACCTCCGCGACATTGTCCATGGCGTGAAAGAAGGCAAAGGAACCCTTGGCGCGTTGCTCGTGGATCCCTCGGTCTACGAGGACGTGAAGCGGCTCCTCGGCAACGTCGAACGCAATGCCGTTCTCCGTTCGCTCGTGCGTTATTCGATTCAAGCCAACGAGGGGCAGCCCGCGTCTGCTCCGACGGCGCCGCCCGCACGTTGAGCGCCCCGACGGGCGCAAAGGGCGGTTGTTAGAGGGCAAAAACCTTCGCCGAACCCGCCGAAAAAACTTTCACGCAGGAATTGGTCGCGCCGGTTTGACGACGTGCGATGCGCCTGATAAGAACCCTCGTAGGATGCCAAAGGCAGAGGACGGAACGAACCCTGAAGGCCACATCTGGCGCTTCGCTTCGACGCGACGTGACATGTTCGGTTTCCTCGGATGGGGCGCTGTGCTCACCTCCCTCGGGATCGGCAGTTTGGCTTTCGTGCGCTTCATGTATCCACGCGTTTTGTTTGAGCCAGCCTCGCGCTACGGCATCGGCAAGCCCGTCGAGTACGGCGTCAGTTCTGTCAGCGAGAAGTGGATCAAGGCACTGCGCTTTTGGCTGGTGCGTTTCGACGACCGCTTCGTCGCCCTCAGCGCCACGTGCACCCATCTTGGCTGCACGCCGCGTTACCTCGGTACGGAGGATAAATTCAAGTGCCCGTGCCACGGCTCGGGTTTTCGCGGATTCAAGGGGGGCTGGAAGTCACTCGGCGTCAACTACGAGGGCCCCGCGCCTCGGCCGCTCGAGCGTTACATGCTTGGAACCGACGATACGGGGCAGCTCATCGTCGATCTGAGCAAAGCCTACCGCATCGACAAGGGACAAGCCGACGATAGCGGCGCGTTTTTGCCGTACGCCTGATCCTTTGAACTCAAACTCACTCGAACGTTTTTTTTGACCGCCCGGCAAGTCGCCGTCCGGTTTGGCTCCAACTCCCCGACTCCGAGGAAATACCGTGGAAAAGAAAGGCTGGTTGGACGTCGTCCGAAGCTCGTACGTGTGGAAGAGCGTCTTCCGCCACGAGTACCAGGACACGTACCGCAACCGCGTCCTGCAGGTTTCGTCCAACGTGTTCTTGCACCTTCACCCGACGAAGATTCGTCGGCACGCGCTCCGCTTGCGGTTCACGTGGTGCATGGGCGGGATGACCTTCCTTTTGTTCCTTATCCTCGTGGTGACGGGCGTCATCTTGATGTTCTACTACCGGCCGACCGGTGAGTACGCCTACCACGACATGAAGTACCTGCAGTTCGACGTGCCGTTCGGCATGATCATGCGCAACATGCACCGCTGGGGTGCGCACGCCATGGTCATCGCGGTGTGGTTGCACATGTTCCGGGTCTTCATGACCGGCTCGTACAAGCCACCCCGAGAGTTCAACTGGGTCATCGGCGTGAATCTGCTCGTGTTCACTCTGTTGTTGTCGTTTACCGGTTATTTGCTCCCGTGGGACCAGTTGTCAATCTGGGCCGTGACGGTGGGCACCAACATGGGTCGCGCGACGCCGCTCCTCGGTCATGAAGGGCCCTTCGCCGAGCTTGTCGGCGTGAACGCGCGGTACGATGCGCGCGCGCTGCTGACCGCCGGACGGTTGGTCGGCCCAGCGACGCTGTTACGGTTTTACGTGCTCCACTGCATCTTTATTCCGCTCGTCGCGGCCGTGCTCATGATTGTGCACTTCTGGCGCGTGCGGAAAGACGGCGGCATCAGCGGCCCCCTTTGATCGGATCGAGGTCAACGACCATGGCTCAGAGCGTTCTCGAAGGAACCGGGATTGAACAGGGCGACGCCAAAAGCGCCGCCGAGGTAAAGGAGCGCGTCGTGAAGGCGGAGCGCTTGAGCAAGGCGTTGCCCGACAAGGTGCACACCTGGCCTTACCTCGTTCGTTTGGAAATGATGGTCGGAACGGCCTTGATGGCGTTCATGACCATCTGGTCGATCCTCGTCGACGCGCCGCTCGAGGAGCCGGCTAACCCGACAAAAACGCCAAACCCATCGAAGGCGCCTTGGTACTTCCTCGGCCTTCAGGAGCTTTTGGTCTACTTCGACGCTTGGTTCGCGGGCGTGGTCCTGCCGGCGCTCATCATCGTCGGCTTGATGGTGATTCCGTACGTTGACATCAACCCCAAGGGCAACGGCTACTACTGCTTCAAAGATCGCTGGTTCGCGATTTCGTTCTACCTTTTCGGGTTCATCGTCCTGTGGATCGCCACAGTGATCATCGGGACGTTTTTCCGCGGACCGGGCTGGTACATGTTCACTCCGGGCGAGTACTGGGATGTGCACAAGACGGTCGCCATCACCAACATGGATTGGCCCACGAAGTTCGGCATCACCGGGTTTTGGCCATCCTTTGCCTTCGGTGCATCGAGTGCGCTCGGCTTCTTGTTCGTCCCGCCGGGGATTTACTGGAAGCTGAAGAGCCACACAAGCGAGACGCTTCAAAAACTAGGCTCGGTTCGCTATTGGATCGTTGCCTTCTTCGTGATGTCCATGGTGGGAGTCGTCGTCAAGATGATCCTCCGCCTCGGCTTCAACGTAAAATACATCATGGTTGGGCCGATGGGCTTCAACATCTGAGTTGGACGGGAACCGGAGAAGTAAAATGTCTCGCTTCGTTCGCGACGAGAAGAAGACCTATCCGTTCACGTGGCTAGCCGTCGGTGGCTTGTTCGCGTCGAGCGCCATGTGGGCGGGCTACGAGGAGATGACCTCCCGTGTCCCGTGGCAAGACAACCAACAACGCTTCTTTGAGCTCGATGTCGAACTCAGCCGCAAGGCGAAAGAAGTGGCGCAGGCTGACTGGGATGCGTCGTCGGTGCAGGAGCCGATGAAAGGTCTCCTCGCCGCCCAGCAACAGTTGGAAACGGAGATGAAGCCCCGGGCCGATGGCACGTTCGATCCGAGCACGCCGTACGGCAAAGCGCGGAGCCAGGTCGCGCAATTGACCGCGGAGTTTTTCGCAGCGGAGACGCAAAAGACCTTCGGCGCCAGCGATCTCGACGAGGCGTATTATTATCGCAACAACGCCGAGTACCAGCGCGACGCGAAACAGGTCGAGGTTCGGAAACTCTTCAAGGAGGTTTTCGAAAAGAGTGACCCAGCGCGCGTGGATGAGCCGAACGCGATTTACGCCGATCCGGTCGGTCCCGCTGCGAAGCCCGAGGAAACGAAGGAAATTCAGCACCTGACGTCTGAGGTCGCGCGGATGAAAGCGCACGTTCAGCAATTGGACGTGGCGATTGCGGCCGGGCCTGCGGCGGTGCTCGTGGCGGCACTGCGTGCCTCGAAGCAGTCCGAATTGGCCGTGGTTGCGGTGCTCGAATCGGAGGTAAAGCATCAGGGCCGCGTCGATGCGGCGCGCGCCAAGATGTCGGCAATCGATGGCCCCTTGGAGCCCACGTTGACCGAAAAGGACCCTGCGAAGCGCGATGCTGCGCAGCAAAAAGCGCGGCTTGAAGCCTGCACGGGTCACGACCAGACCCGCAACTGCATCAACTGGCTCCTGCTCGGGCCCGCAGACTCGAAGCTGAAGGCCATGTCCCTTGCCGTGAGCAAGGCCAAGCGTCCCTTGGTGGAAGCCGAAGAGCGGTTCGCCAACGCCCAAGCGAAGGCCCATCCGAAGTTCGACACTGCAAATCCACTCGGATTTCTCGTCGGGCCTTATCAGATAAAGCAGGTCGTGACCAAGTGGCTCGACTGGAAACGCGACGTTGACATTCAGCAGGTGGATCGCTGCGAGACGTGCCATCTCGGCGTCGATAAACCCTCGTACACGGCGAGCGACGTGCCACGTGAATTCCGAACGCATCCGCGCCGGGACCTCCTCCTCGCCTCGCATCCGACGGACAAGTTTGGCTGCACGTCTTGCCATCAAGGTCAGGGCCGTGCCACGAACAGCGCAGACGCGCACTCGACCATGACGCTCCATGAGCACCATGGTGAAGAGCGCTGGCACATGGATGGGGATCATCACTGGGAGGACCCCCTCCTGCAGCTCGGCAAGCTCGAGCAGATCACCATCGACGACGCCAACGACGAGTTCGAGATTCGCTTTGGGAAAAAGAAAGTAGCGGTCAAGCTCGAGTCCAAAGTCTACGAGACGCAGGACGAGTTTTTCGGCGAGCTAAAGTCGAAGCTTCAGGAAGCTGCGAAGACCGAGGTGCCAGGCTTCAAGGTCGTTGCCGACAAACTCGACAACCGCGTCCGCATCGGGCTCGAACTGACGGCTGAGGCCGACGGGGCAAAGAAACCCAAGGTGCTCGGGCTTACGTTCCCGGACCTTGCGTTGGGCAAGCTGCTCGGCTTTGTCGGGTCTTACGGTTCCACGAACATCAAGAGCGATGGCTCCCTCGGCAGGCGGGCCGACCTCGAGACGACGGGGCTCGTGCTCACGGCGAGCAATCCGCTGAGTCTCCCTATTCGCGCATGGAACGCCCAGGCCCAGGGCACCTGGGTCGATGACGAAAAAGCTTACAAATACGTACCGCCCACGGGGGCTGGTGGTCTTCAAATTCCCGACGGGGAGCGCAATCGCTTCATCCAGGCCTTGCCCGAAGTGGAGTCCGGTTGCCTGCGTTGCCACTCGACGGATTCCGACCTGGCTCCGCGCCGCTCGCATTCCGCCTTCATTGGCGCGAAGCTCGCTTTCGAGAAGGCCGAGCTGGAACTCGCCCACGATCCCGAGGGCTATCGAAAGAACCACGGCTCGGACCAACTCCCGCGTGTCCCGATGGACTCATCGGACATTGCGTCGCTTGCCCCCACGCTCGACCAGGGGCGCTGGCTCTTCCGGCAGCTCAACTGCAACGGCTGTCACTTGCTCGAGGGTTACGAGAGCAACAAGGACGCCGGGCCGCAGCTGAACGACATCAGCGCAAAGGCAACGCCGGACTGGATTCTCTCCTGGATCCGGAATCCACGGGGCTTCCGTGCAAAGACCGGCATGCCGAACCTCTGGCCGACACCGATCGAGCCGGCCTCGAAGGTTCCGTATGCCGAGGGTTCTCCCGTTTACACGAATTGGCATACGGCGCGCGCGGACGAGACCCTCGCGGTGGCGTCGTATCTCTACGAGCGCAGTGAAAACCCAGCCTCCCAGCCCGGTGCGAACGGTGGCAAGCCCGAGAAGCCGCTGCGCGAGCGAATTCAGGGTTATGGGACCTTCGCGGGCGCGTCCGCGGAGCTAGGCAAGCAGCTTTTTGAGGGCTACGGCTGTCAGGGCTGCCACGCCAACACCGAAGGGGCGGAGCTTCCGGACAGTTGGCGCGGTCGCGAGCGGGATATCGCCCCCAACCTCGCCAATCTCGCCGCGAAGACGAACGTCGATTGGATTGCGTACTGGGTTGAAGATCCCCAGCGATACTGGCACGGAACATCGATGCCAAACTTGCGGCTTTCCCATAAGGAAGCTGCCAGCGTCGCCCAATACTTGAGCACACTCAAGAGTGCTCCGAACGCCCCGGCTGATGTTTCGAAGGAAGAGGCCGACATCGTCGCCGATCCGAAGAAGCGTCAAGAGCTCGTCACTTGCAAGGCGGCCGGCGGCGCGAAGATGAGCCGCGTCGATTGTGGTGAAAAAACCATCGCGTATCGGGGCTGCTACGGCTGTCACCGCATCGCCGGATTCGAGAACTACGCGCCCATCGGGCCGGAGCTGACGGGCTTCGCCAAAAAGGACGTGAGCACGTTCGACTTTGGCTATGCGATCGCGGACCACAATCTCCAGACCACCGAGACCTACGCTTCGCTGAAACTCGATTCGCCTCGCATCTACGCCCGTGACCGCGTTGAGCTGAAGATGGGAGATTTCGATCTCTCGGCTGAGGAGATCCGAGCCTTGGTGGTGTTCCTGAAGGGAACGGTTCCCGCGACGCCGACCGTGGCCTTCAATCCGCTGACGACGGAGAGCTATGCGGCTCAGGCGGAGGGTCGCAAGCTCGTCAATGATTTGAATTGCCGCGGCTGCCATGCCCTCGAGGGTCGTGGCGCCGAGATCGACGGTTGGCGTTCGGCGCAGTTGATGGCGGATTCGCAGGCGCGGGCGCCTTGGCTCGACGGCGAGGGCGCGCGCGTTCAACCGGAATGGCTCTTCAACTTCCTGCGGAACCCTGACCAGCACGGCATTCGTCCGTTCATGCACCCTGAGTGGGTTTGGAAGGACGAGGTGCCGACTGAAAAGCTGGCGCTGCGGATGCCTTCCTTCAAGCAACTGACGTCGGAGCAGTGGACGGCTATCGTTCGCTACCTCTCGTCGTGGGACCAACAACCGTATCCATTCGAGGTTCCGAAAGCGAACGAGCTGTCGAAAGACGAGAAGCTTTGGGCGCTCCGGAACATCAACTCGAACCAAGCTGGTAATTGCCAAAAGTGCCATTTTTACGGGGAATTCCCCGTGGCACGTGGGCTTGAAGAGCTGACTGCGATGGCGCCGAACATCGCCGAGATGCGGCATCGCCTCCGGCCCGAGTGGGTGCGTCAGTGGTTGCTGCGGCCTTCGAATTACCTCCCGTACACGAAGATGCCAGCCTATTTTGCGGTGGTGAATCGTCCGAAGGACGCGGTCAAGTGGCCGGATGAGAACGATCCGTATCTCTCGCCGCCGGCGGTGGGTTGGAACGCCGCGGTGCCTGGCTTCGAAGCCATTACTTCGGAGGAGCAAGCGACGTTGATACGCGACTTCCTCTTCACGATTCCGGACGGCGCACCGTGGCCAAGTGCGGGGGATGAGGCGAGCAGTGTCCTCGTCGATCCCAACGCGGCTGCACTCGCGGCGAAGGGCGAGCCGAACGCGGAC
Source organism: Polyangiaceae bacterium (assembly GCA_947502375.1). Taxonomy (GTDB): domain Bacteria; phylum Myxococcota_A; class Polyangia; order Polyangiales; family Polyangiaceae; genus SYFR01. The sequence goes on along the minus strand of CANMZR010000051.1, from coordinate 1,340 downwards.
GCGCTTGCCGAAAAGGATGAAGAAAAGGGCAAAGGCGACAAGAAGCCGAAGAAGAAGGATGCCGTGAAGCCCCCTCGAACGGGTTCGCTCCCAGGGCGTCTCAACCTCTAGTCTTCGGTCGCAGAAGTTCGCTTGAGACTTCAGATGCCCCCGTGTGTTGCGAGGGCGCGTCAGTCCAAAGTCCGACGGCTCCTTTTGGCTCCCGGGCGGCCGATACGTTTCTAGGACGGTCACTCTCTGATTCGCCACGCTCGTGGATGCTCGCTATCGGTCACTCCGAAGGCGCCCGACCGAGTGAACCCGGCCCATCCGTCAAGCGGGTGGGCTTCGTTCATTTCGCGGTGGTTGCGTTCGTGTTGCTCGCCCGGAAAGTTTCGCGATAGCGTCCGAGCATGCCGTTTAAAAGCCTCGCCGGTTTGAAGAAGCTCGGAAGCCTCGATGCAGAGATTGTGGCGCTCGCCGCGTATCAGCCGGGGGCCGTGTGTGCGGCTTTCAGCACCGATCCCGTAAAAGTTGGAGTGTTTCCCTTCGCCGGCGGGCAACCGCGGATCCAGTCGCTCACGCTCGAGCGCTGCGAGGCGGGGGCCTTGATCGATGAGCGGGTGGCGGTGGTGAAGTGCGGCGACGAGGTGTGGGGCTTGCTCGACATTCAACACAAGCCCAAGGTGGACCCGATCGGTCGCTCGATGCGCTCGTTGGTGCACAACTCGGCCAGCAAGAGCGCGCTCGCCTTCGGTTGGAGTGGCGAAGCTTCCGAGCTGAAGCTCGAGGGCAATGAGGTCGTCGGCCGGGAGTTTCAGGTGCGCGGGAAGGTTCGGGCATGCGCCGTCGATGGCGTGAATTGCTACGTGGTGGCCGATGAGGACGGGACCGGCGGAAAGTTTCGCGAGCATCCCGGGAGCACCCCCGAAGCGGGGACGCAGATTCGGTGCGATTTACCGCTCGACGCGCGGAAGTTGACGCGGCTCGTCGCGGGTCCGCAGCTTGCGGCGCTGACTCAGAAAGGCACGACGTCGGTCTGCGTGATTCGGAAAATGGGTGCAGCTGCGCTCGAAGCCAAGCTGCTTCAGGTCGATAGTGCGGTCGTGGACATTGCGGTGCTTGAGACCACGCTGTTCGTGCTTTTTGCCGACGGCTACGTGCGTGGCTATGCCGCCGATGCCCTGCAGCGCACGGGTGACGGCGCGCGGGCCGTTGCGAGCTTTGAGCTCGCGCTCGGAGTCAACGGTGTCCCCACGGTGCTCACCGCGACCGCGCGGGGTGGCAACCGGCTGTGGTTTGGAACGACGGAGGGCGACGTCTGGCGCTGCGACTGCGTGATTGGCTCGATGAGCCTTTGA
>CANMZR010000050.1 GCA_947502375.1 Polyangiaceae bacterium | reverse complement strand
GCGACCGAAAGTCACGCGAGCGGATACGCCGAGTGCGCCTAGTACCCGCAGCATCAGGTCGGTCGAGACATCGATCGTGTTGCGGCCCATGATCGCGGTGATGCGCGTGCGTGATGTGCGCGCGAGCTTCGCGACGGCGGCGTGGGTCAGGCCTCGCTTCTCGACCACCTTGATGATCTTCGAGTTGAGGGCGCTCCTGACGGCGAATTCGATGCCGTCGGCGCGATCGAGGCCGAGTGCTTCGGCTAGCTCTGCCGCGTTCCTTGTCGTCACGACCTTGGTCCTGTTCTTCATGGCAACATCTCGTTCAGACGCTTCTTGCCGAGGGCGCGTCGAACGTCCTCCGGGAACTCCCGAATCGCGCCGAGAGCGGCTGGGTGAAAGCGGGCTACCTTCATCGAGAAGAATGTCCTATATCTGGGACTACCGTTCAAGAGGCATTCCCTAGCCCCCCAGCCCGACCCGTCACCCCGCGCCAGTGGTAACCTCTCTCCGCATGTCGCTCTTCCTTGAGGTCGCACGTTGACCCTCGCTGCGGCGCTCCCGGTCGACGTCGCCGAGTGCGTCTCGCAATACCAGAAGGACGCCTCTTCTTCGCTGGAGAGGCGTGTTCGCACAACGACGCGGCGACGGTGCATGGAGCCTACGCGAGTGGCGAGGCTGCGGCGAAAGCAGTAATCGCCGGCTGATTGCGAGCTCTCCGCAGCGTTGCCGCGCGCTCAGGCCCTCGCGGAAGCGATCGCCTCGGCGGTACGACGACCTGAGAGCATCGCGCCTTGAATCGAAGCGGTCGCGACGTGGTCGCCCGCAATCCAAAGGCCCGGTCTCGGCGAAGTCACCGTCACCTCCGCCCGCGACGTAGGCGGAGCCTGCCGCGGAAGCGAATCGGGCACCCTTACGCAACGGAGAAGGCGCCATGATGCGACGTCCGCGCCAAACCATCCCGCGAGTTGGGCGCGCGCTCCGGCCTCGAGTTCGGCATCGGGACGGGTCGCAGCGTGACCGACGACGCTCGCCGAGACGAGATGGCTCCCCGGCGGCGCGTACGAAGGCGCGACGACCGAAACGCACGCGAGATGGTTCACAGGCCCGGTCCCATCACCGTCGAGCACGAGAATGGGCTCGTCGATTGGAGCCCGCTCGCACGCAAAATAAAGGCACGTCGTTCCGCGCCAAGCAGGAGACGGGGTACCACCGAGGTCCGCCGCCGCGCGCGCATCCGTCGCGAGCACCACGGCGCCTGCATCGACGCTTTGCCCGTCCTCGAGGCGGACGCTTCGCCCATCGATCCGAACCACGCGCGCTCCGAGTTTCACGGTGCCCGGCCGCAAGCTCCTCGCGAGCTAAGTGCCCAGCGAACCCATGCCCCCGGCCGGAAGACACGCGCTGCCGGTAGAGAACATTCGAAACGTGAACTCGAGCATCCGACTCGTCGTCTCGAGCTCACGCTCTAGAAACACGCCACCATAAAACGCGCGAAAAAAACCGTCGATCATCGCCTCCGAAAACCCTCTGCCACGCAACGCCGCAAGCGCCGTTGACTCGTCTCGAGCAAAGAGCGCCTCGAGCGTGCCGCTCATGGCCGACCGCCGCAGTCCCAAGATGCGCACCTTATCGATCAGCGAGCCCACCCCTGCGAACGCAGTCGCAAAGAGCGCAGTCGGGGTTCGCAAAGGGTCGGCGATTCGGTGGAACCGCCCCGCACGCCGTACGAGAGCGCCCGGCAAAAACCGGCCGAGTCCAAGCGCGTCGAGATCGAGCTGGCGCTGCGCTTCAGGGTAACTTTCGAGCAGCACCTGAAAGCCCCGGTCGAGGAGAAAACCCTCAACCGCGTCGGTACGGGCCCGGCCCCCCACCGCATCGCCCGCCTCGAGCACCGTCACGCGCTTCCCGGCCTGCTCGAGCTCCCTCGCGCAAACGAGTCCAGCGAGCCCCGCACCGACCACCACGACGTCCACTGGTTCGCTCATGCTGTCCGCACGTCGCCGTAGCACACGCCGTAGCGCGCTCAAGGAAACACGACGGGTGTGGTGTATCCTCGAGGCCGAAGCCGCACCACCGATGGTGAGCGCTTTGCGGAGCTAGCAAAACACCGCCGAGCATGAACCGACCGTCAGTTCACGCTGATCACCACGGACGACTTCGACAGATCGAGGTTGAACGCCACCGGCACCAGGTTTTCCGCAGGGCAAGAGTCGGAGTTGGGGTAGAGCGTATCCGAGCAAATGGTGACGGTGCCCGTCTTCGTCGTCGCCGGATCGACCAGGGTGCCGAGGGCGCAGCGGTTGCCGTCCGCGTTGCCCGAGCAGCTCGGATCGACCTCGTAAGCAGTGTATCCACGGCGATCCCAGGCCACGTCGGTCACCTTGCCCGCGTCGACGGCGAAGCTGGTACCGGGTCCACAGTCCGAGCAGCCGAAGTTCTGCTGGCCCTTGAACACCGAGTCGCAGGAAACCTCGCAGCCATCGGCAGAACCACGGCTTATCGGCACAGCGCCGGAGGGTGTGTCGACGGTGATCGGGATCGTTCCGCCACAGCCGGTCAGGAGCCGCAGGTTGCGCGTTCCGGTGTTGTTGAGCTGGAAGGTGAAGGTGGTGCCGGGCACGTCATGTGTGCAGATGGCACCGCCGCCAGTCGATGATGACGAGCCTGTTCCGCCGGTGACCGGGCCGCTGCAAGCTGAGAGGACGGCGGTGGCCGCGGCGAGCACGGCACTCGATGCAAAATTCATCGGTGGAGAAGTATCACGCGCAGGAGACGAGCGGATAGGGGACATGAACCAGAAAAACAGCGCGAGAAAATCGCCACCATCGCTCGTGAATAATCCGGGCTAGTGCGCCGGCACGCCGAGCACGCACCGGGTTTTCCCTTTGCGACCGCGTCGTACAGCCGGCCTCGTGTCAGCGACGATAATCCCTACTCGGAGGCGCTCTTCCGCACGCTCAAGTATTGCCCCGAGTATCCGAACGCGCGACCCAGTAAAAGTCGCTCGTTGAAAAAACCGGGTAGCGTGGTGATGGCCCAGGCTTAGCCTTTTGTGGCAAACAAACCGATCGCGGTACAAAACCTTTTACACGCCTCCAGCCCACCCGGAAGCTCGTTCCAAAGTCGAACGGGGACGACCGATGCATATCCATGCGCAATACGGTTGCGCATGCTGGCGAGCTTTACCATTTCGAGGGCGACGGCCGCAGTCAGAACTCCGTGCTGTGCTAGAATTTCAAAACTTTCGGCATTGGATGCTGGGAGCTGCCACTTCTCGTCCGCGCAGATATGAAACGCAATATCGAGCGCTTCTTGAATCATAACGAGAAGGCTCAGGCTGATGGCATCTTGTAAGAGCGTGCTGTTCTCAAACTCAGGCAGAGTCGCTGGACATCGCGAGAGCACGCGAGATGCGTGCTCCTCCACGATGCTTAGCTTCTTCAGCACCAAGTTGGCGTTCGTCATGCACTTTCCTTGAGATAGCGTTCGCGGAGGACTGCTTTCGCGAGCGCGAGTTGCGGCTCATAGTCCATGTAATCAATGGCTGCTTCCGCAACGACCGCAGACCATATGCCTTCTTTGGTCTCAAAAATGAGCTGCCCATCGCGAACGATCTGCCACTTTAGCAGGGTGGAAGCCTGGTCTAGCCTCACGAGATCGATTTCCTTGTGCAACGCAAGAGAGAGCTCGGCCTGGAGGGCGAGTTCTTCAGCAAGCGACCATGATTCGGAAGGCGGGAGGATGGCGATATCGATGTCGCTGTCAGCTCTCGCCTTTTGCCTTGCGACCGAGCCGAAGACTACGGCCAACGGAATGGCTGCCTTGGTCAATACTTGGTGGGCGATTGCCAGATCCATCAGGGAAAGCGTAGCGTGACCTCGGCTATGCGTCACCCAGGATGCGCGCTCCTTGCGATGGTCGATCGTACCGTTCGAACGGCGCCCGCCATCCCGCAATCGCACGCGGACGGCACTGCCGCGTTTGCTATGGCACATTGAGCCAACATACCCGGCCGGTTCCGTGGCGAATTACGCAAACTGGTCCGTGACGGACGCGCACCGAAAACACGAGGAAGCGAAGCCGGCTGTACGGCAGCACCATCACGAAGGGCCAGAAGCTCGGCTCGCCGAAGTGGGCATCGCGCGCTCGATGGTCACTCGCGCCCGATCGTGATCTTCCGCCAGCGCTGTACTGGTGCGTCGAGCGGCACTGGCCCGCATTTCGCGAGCGGACCGATGAGCAGGGCGGCGTGCCGGCGATTTGCGTGTCCGCATGCCGGCGATTTGCGTGTCCGCGTGGGGGCGAGATCCGCACACAGCTGCTCGTCACCGATCCCGGCGCATCGGCGATTCGACCCACCGACGACGTGGATCTGATCGTCAAGATCGCCACGAAGGCCGAATACTACGCCCTCTCGGCCCGCCTCCGACACCTCGACTTCTCAAAGTGTACCGACGATGGCGCTCCGATTTACCGCTGGGTCTTCGACGAAGTGCGCTGTTGGCCGGCGGGCACGGGCCGCGCGCTCGTCAGGCCCACCAGCCCGCGAGGGCAATCTCGACGGCATCGAACGGGATGGCACGAACGACCGCGTCGCCCGAGTACACGGCCTCGAGCAGCCACTTTCCCTCGACGAGCCGAAACACCTCGAGGGTCTTCGGATCGGGATCGACGAGCCACGCGAAGCGCACTCCTTCGCGCGCGTAGATCGCGAGCTTCTCGCCGCGATCGCGGGCGGCTGTTGCCGGCGAGAGCACCTCGCAAATCCAATCGGGCGCCAGCGTAAACGCAGCCGTGCGCGGCACCTCGGGCATCCGATTGCGCCGCCAGCCGGCAAGGTCGGGCACGAGGACATCTGCGCCGAGGTGCAGCTCGGGCTCAAAGAGGATGATCCAGCCGCCTGGGCCACCGCGGCCAAAGTGAAACGGTGCGCCGAGGTCGATGGTCATGGCCGAAGCCGCGAGGGAATGCGGAGCCGCGGGCCGAGGCTGCGTGACGAGTGTGCCGTGGATAATCTCGGCGATCTGGTTCTCGGGCACGGCGAGTAGATCGTCGTACGTGGCGAGGCGGCGCGCGGGATCGGCCATGAGGGGAGAATAGCACGCCCGGAGTTGGTGTTGCCGCCGAGGGGGCGGTTGCGAGTTCGCCGAGTGACTGTTTTCGCCGCTTGTTATTTTTTTAAAGGTGAAGCGCGACGCTCAATAAATCGGCAGTGCCTTCTTTCTGTCCCACGGTGAGCCGTCACGCGGCGCGACCGAAAGTCACGCGAGCGGATACGCCGAGTGCAGCTCGTATCCGCAGCATAAGGTCGGTCGAGACATCGATCGTGTTGCGGCCCATGATCGCGGTGATGCGCGTGCGGGCCGCAGGGTCAGTCAGTGGTCGTTCACAAGCCACGTCTGCATCAGACCGACACCTTTGACGTCGACACTGCGTTGCTCGACTGGACGGCGCAAGCGCAGCTTGACCGCGTCGGTGACGTGAACGCGGCCCGGAACGCCGCACGACTCCATGCGGCTCGCGACGTTGACGGTGTCGCCCCATAGATCGTACAGGAATCGCCGCCGGCCGATGACGCCTGCCACGACCGGTCCTGCGTGTACGCCGATCCGCAGCTGCCAAGCGCCGCCATCCGGGTGCGGCACCGCCTGCGCAGCCCGCTGCATATCGAGGCCAAGCTCGACGATACGCGAGACGTGGTCGGGATCCTCGCTGAACAGGCCAGTAGCGGCCATATAGCAATCACCGATCGTCTTGATCTTCTCGGCGCCGTGGCGGTCGACCATCGCGTCAAAGCTCCCAAACAGCTGTTCCAGAGCGGACACCATGACTGCAGGCGGCAGACCGCTCGACAGCTTCGTGAACCCGCAGATGTCGGCGAACAGGACCGCCACGTCGGGCCGCTGGTCGGCGATCACCAAGCCTTCGCGAAGGCGAGGCACAACGGGGTTGGGGAGGGTCGCGTGGAGGAGCGCGTCGCTTTTGGCGCGTTCTTCTGCGAGCTCCTTGGTCCGCCGGTCAATTCGGAGCTCGAGGTTGCTGTTGATCGTGGTGACATCAGCGAGGAACTGACCGATCGGACCCGCGGCGCTCCCGGGTTCGGCTGCGACCGGCGATGGCAGGGGCTGGGGCGAGATGCCGGTGCGCCAAAGCTGCGGAAAGGGATCGGCGGCTTGGCCGTGCAGGGACGAAGCATTGACTACCTGGAATGCGAGGCCCACGGCCGAGTGCTCAGGCGGAACGAGCCCAGGATACCCAGGGTTGCGAGAGAGCTGCGCGACCAGGGCCTCCTCGGGTGCGCCGGTCAATGCCGACAGCTGGCCTATCGCCCTGTGCAGGAAGGGGGTGTCCACGGAGCCGGGCACATAGCCAAAGATGTGTACGCCGGCGTCCGGTCCGACCTCGGCAGCCAGGTTGTCGAGCAGTGCGCGCAGCGCCATCTTGGTTGAGCCATACGCGGAGATGAACGGCATGACTGGCGCCGTCAGGAAGGCGCAGAACACACCGCTGCGACGCGAGAGCATGCCCGGAACCAGACGCTGGGCGAAGCGCAAGGTGGCATCCACGTGCAAGCGATATGCCCGCTCCCAAGCCTCCGAGGGCATACTAAGCATCGGCCCGATGCAGGCCGTGGCGGCGATGTGGATGAAGATGTCGATGGGACCCAGCGCGTCCTCGATCGCGTGCACGACGCGGTCCGGGGCCGCAGGCTCGGTCAAGTCGGCCTGCACGCCGGCAAAGAGGCTCCCCACCCCTTCGCCTCGGATCGGCTTCGGCGGCAGCACGGGCCTGTTCATCGACGTGCTCGGCACCGTGATCGCGGTGTCTTTCTCGGTGGGTGCGTTCATTGGCGCGCCGATAACGCTGGCCGGACGGTTACGTCGCTAACCGTCAGCGTGAGCTTGGTGCGCTGCGGGCGCTCACGGACGAGCCAGGCCCAGGGAGCTCCGGCCAGGGGGATGTCGGTGAACCTTCCGGGAGCGTCATTTGGTTGCGGGGTGTCCACCGGTGTCCACCGAAGCGGAGCAGACTCACCACCCGACTGGCGCGACCGTCGATGCCGATGCTTGAAGACCTGGGGGGCGAATTCGTGGTTGGATTGCCCTAGGCACTGAACCGACTTCAGGGGTGAACGGATGCCGCCAATCAAGAAGAAATCCGAGTTGCCTCAGAAGCTGTGTGTAGCCTGTGGCAAACCCTACACTTGGCGAAAGAAGTGGGCTCGAGACTGGGCGCAGGTGAAGTATTGCTCCGAGAAGTGCCGACGCAACCCAGTCGACCCGAGTGCTCGCCATGAAACCTGAGCGCGTGAGGATGAGTCCTCTGCCAAGGGCTGCCCGAGAAGTTGCCAGGAAAAACTCGTTGCACTCCGACTCCAAAAAGCCCACCGCCGACTAGGTGCGGGTTCTCGATTCGAGCATCGTCTGAGACTCCTCAACCCAGTTCTGCCAACAAACGCTCAGCACAACGCCGGCCCGAAACCATCGCACCGTTGATGGAGGCGTTGTCGCGGTGGTCGCCGCAGACATACACGCCCGTACTCGTTCGAATCGGTCGTTCCATCTCGGCGAGTGCCGGCGGGGACTGCCGGGGCAGTGCATGGGGAATGCGGTAGGTCCGAAGGTGCCGCCAACCTTCCGCATGTGCGCCGAACCAGTCTTTCAATTGGGTTTGCACTTTTGCTTGAAGGGCGGCGCCGTCCGGATGGATGCCCAGCACCGTCACCGAGACGAGGCTCGAGCCAGCCGGGCCGTAGGACGGCGCGACCGTCGTGAGCACGCACAGATTGTTGATGGGGCCGGAACCGTCGCCGTTGAGCACCAGAATGGGCCGTTCGACCGGCGGCGTCGGTGCGGTGAAGTAGAGGCATGTCACGCCTTGCGAGGCCACGGGTTCGGCGTCACCCAGCAGGCGTCCCGCTACAACGCCATCGGTTGCGACGACAACTCTTTTTGCGTGAAGCTCCTCACCCGATTCGAGTGTCACACCGTTCGATCGAACATGGGCCACTTTGGCACCAAAACGAATACTACCTTGGGGCAGCGTAGCCGCGAGCTGCCGGGGGATAGCTTCCATGCCCTCTTCCGGGAGGCATGCGTTGCCGAGCGAAAACATGCGGAACACGAACTGGAACATCCGGCTGGAGGTGAGCAGATCACCGTCCAGAAAGATGCCGCCGAGGAACGGCCGGAAAAAGCGGTCGATCATCGAATCCGAAAAGCCGTTCTCCCGAAGTGTCTGGAGAGTGGTCGTTTCAGGGTCGCGGAAACGTTCCTCCAGGCTGCCTCGAAGAATGCGAAATCGAAGGCGGGCAACACGCAGTTTGTCCGCGATAGAACCGATTGGCGAGACCAACGATGGCAGCGCGGCAGAGGGCCGACGCCAAGGATCGGCGAGCTCGTAGAACTTGCCGCAGTAGCGGATCAAGGCCCCGGGGAGGACCGGCTTCAATCGGAGAGCAGGGTAATCGAGCTGCTGCTTCGCTTCGGGGTAGCTCGTGAGAAAAACCTGGAAACCACGGTCGAGGCGATAGCCCTCCACCATGTCGGTTCGTATTCGGCCGCCAACGCCGTCCGATGCTTCGACGATCAAGAATCGAGTGCCCTCTTGATGGAGTCGCCGCGCGCAGCACAACCCTGCCAGACCGGCACCAACGATCAACACATCAGGCGTCATCTGTCTGCCCCCAAGAACGGCTCATCCGCGACGTCCACCGCGAGGACCGGCGGGTCAGCTCGTGTTTGCGTTTCGGTGAGAGCCACCGAAGAGACGCTGCGGGACTTCGCGAGAGCGAAGCGGCCGGCGGTTGGGGAGAGTGCGGCATGAGTGAGAAAAAGCGGTGTTCGATGAAGGAAAACGCTCGTTGAAACGAAGGCGAGCGGGGTCGGCTGCGGCTTTGGGAAGTGTTCGCGGAAAACGGCCTCTTGGCAAGGCCGCATGAGCCGCGCCTCGGCGCTCTTGGGGATTCTCGGCGACGGCACGAGGCTTAACAGCCCACGAAACGCATGGCTCATCCGGCGCGTTCGCTCCGAGGGTGTGCCGTACGGCCGCCACCCCAGCTCCTGGTCGCTGAGCGCCTCCACGGCTCCCCAGTCCAGCCCTGCCGTCTCCGCGCGCGATGCCGTCTTGGACACCACGCTCCGCCCGACACCCGCGCTCGTCACAGTCTGCCGGACCCCGAGGCCCAGCACCCCGCGTAATCGTAAAAGTTCTCGTATTTGATCCGTCGGTGGTCGCTCCATCCCCGAGAGGATGTCTGAGCGACGCCTCGCGTCACGGTAGCCACCGTGACCCTCTTTGCCGAGCCGCAAAACAAGCTTGGCGGGAACAACGTTTATCGACAGTCGTTCCTTTGGACGGGTACGCTAGGAAGCTCGCGGTCGATGCCAACTGCGAAGTTTCTTCGCCAGCCGAACATCGCCCCAAGGAACTCACCGATGGGATCACCCTCGCTTCAGCCGAACGGCAAAACGCACTTACGACGCCCGCGGTTTCACTGGGCCCATGGCGTCGTTCTTTTGGGCCTCGCTGCGTGCCAAGACCCGACGGTGCGCTTCGGTCCTCCTAACAATTTGCGGTTGCGTGACTCGAAAAGCATTGCGGTTTGCGCAGCCCCGCTCGGCGCCACCGGTGCCGTGTGCCCCGAGTGGGAAACCGTGGTGTTCCCGCTCCTCGACGGCTCCGCGAACCGTTGCACGAACGACGCTTGCCATAGCGAAGGGAGCCCGAGCAAAGGCCTGGCGCTTTACGCCGGCGAACCGGGCAAAAGCTACGCTGCGCTCGCGAAGTACAAGAACGCGGCCGGGCGGCCGTACGTGGCCGACGTGGACACGGCGGACGCCACCTTGCCGCCTTACATGCTGTGCAATCTGACCGCGAATCCAGTGGTTGGTGCGCGCATGCCACTAGGCGAGCCGATGAGCGCCGCGGATCTGACGACGCTCGGGGACTGGGCTCTCTGCGGCATGAAAGAAAAGGGCGGCACTCCATTGCCACTCGGCACGGGTGGCGCTGGGGGGACGAGCGGACCATGACGGTGGGGACAGGCGGTACGCTGCGTTCGAGTGACGCGCGTCTTAAGGCAGGCCCCTCGAATCGAAAAGGATCCAACTGGATCGTCTGCGGTCCATCTGGTTCGGCCCAAACGTTCCTTTCCGTTGGCGGCACCGAGGGCGAGGGTCGCAATGTCTCTCCCGCAAACTTCACGAAATTGCGGGCGGGTGGTCGATTTCACTCGGGTTGGCCCGCCTCGTGCTACCGTTTGGATCGCCTGCACGTTTTTGGAGAAAGACCATGATGAATCAGAACATCCAGAACAAAGTTCGCGGTCTCTTCACACTGACCGTGGTGGCGATTGGCCTCGCAGCCACGACGGGCTGCGCGACGGTGCAACCCTACGAGCGCGCAAAACTCGCCCACCCCACGATGTCGGCAGCCGATCTCGCGGGTCCTGGTGAAGAGCATCTGCGCGCAGTTCAAGAAGGTGCCGTCGGCGGCGGTACCGGGGCTGGTAGCGGCTGCGGCTGCAACTGAGTCGAACGGTTGCCACGCGCCATATGGCGTAGGTTCCGCGCTGTCGGAACCCAAAGCTCGCCCGGACACCTTCGTGGTCGCCGGGCGTGTGTCGTTTGAGGGAGGGTTTTCGGGCTCATTTTCACGCCGCGCACGCCAAGGGGACGCTATAGTCCGAGACGGTTCATCGTGAAGCTCGCGCACCTCACGTTCGCGGCCTGCCTGATAGCCGCTTCTGTCGGACTCACGGCGGCCACCGCCCTTGCCGGCGGCGTGAGCGACAACGAAGTGCGTCCGCTGCTCGACGCTATCTTCGATGCGGACTACCGCGACGGAAAGCTGACTGACGCACTCGAAAAGCTCGAGCTCGCGAAAATACTTTGTGAAGGAACGCTCTGCAGCCGGCGAGTGAAAGCCCAGGTCTTCATCGCAATAGGGACCGTGCAAGCGCGCCTCGGTCACGGCCCCGCTGCCACGGCCGCCTTCACTTCTGCCCTCAAAGAGGATCCGGGCGCGGAGCTCCGAAAGGACGCCGCCCCACCCGAGATCGCAACGATCTTCGCGGCAGTAAAGCCGACGAGTGACGTGGCCGCTTCGGCCGACGACTGCAGCACGAGCTATCGCGCAGACGCCGCTCCGCGCGGCTGGCAAAGTGGCGAAGCCGCGCATTGCTTCAACCTCGCCACGGGGCTGGAACGTGCCGGCAAGTACCCACGTTGCGTCAAGAATGCCCGGCAATCGCTGGAACTCGAGAATAACCCCAATGGCCGTGCGCTTTTGGCGAAGTGCCTCGAAGCCGACAACAACTGGATCGAAGCCGCCGAAGAATGGGAAGAAACCGCCCGTCTCGCCCCGAAGGCCCGCCTTCTCTCCCTCGCGCAACAAGCCCAGACCCGCTCAGCTCAGCTGCGGCGCCGTATTCCGGTGCTGACGTTGGTTCCACCGGCAACGACGCCCGAAGGCTTCGCAGTGGAGCTCGACGGGGCACCTTTTCCAGTGGATGCACTCGGCGCCGAATTGCCGATGAATCCGGGCAATCACCTCATCGTGGCCACCGGAACGCGCGGCGACATCCCGCTAAGGTTCAAGCGCTCCATCCGCCTCGATAGCGGCGCCAGCCTGCCCGTTGCGCTGGAACTTGCGCCCTATTCGCCGGAGATCAAATGCCTCCTGGAGGCGCAGAACGCAGACGCGATCGCCCGCTGCTTGAGTCGTGCGAGCACGTCGAGCAACGTCACCACGCGAATTCGCACCGAGTTCAGCGGCTACCACGACACGATGCACGTCGACGTGCTCTCGCCGTCCGTGAGCGCGAGCGCCGAGCACGTGACAGGCGGCTGGGGAATTGGCGCTTCGGTGCTGGTGGATATGGTGACGGCCGCCTCGGTGGACATCCTCGCGACGGCCTCGCCAAGGTGGCGCGAAACACGCTGGGTTCCCGGCGTGAACGGGCACAAGCGGTTCGGCGACCTCGACGTCGGCGTTTCGGGCAGCGTCTCGCGTGAGCCGGACTACCTATCGAGCGATGTCGCCGCTCGAGCGTCCCTGGATCTCCTGCAAAAAACGGTCACGCCAACGATTTCTTACGATTTCTCACACGACGTCAACGCCAAAGCCGAAACGCCTTGGGACGTGTTCTCGAAGAAAATCAACCGCCACACGGTGTCGATGGACGTGGGGCTCGTGCTGAACAAGTCGACGTTCGGCTCACTCAGCGCAACGATGGTGCTCGAAGACGGCGACACCTCGAAACCGTACCGCCATATCCCGATGTTCGATGCGAAGGTCGCGCCGCTGATTCGACCAGGCGAGATGATCGACACGGTGAACCTCTACCGCTTGCCCGAGCGCCCGCTCGAACAACTGCCGCTCACGCGCCAACGCTTCGCGGTGGCAGCCCAGGTCGCGCATCGGTTCACCGCCTCGACCCTGCGCGTCAGCCAGCGACTCTACGGCGACACGTGGGGTCTCAAGGCCTCGACGACCGACATGCGCTACCTTATCGATGTGACGAAAGACGTGCGAATATGGCCGCACGCGCGATTCCACGCGCAGAGCGCTGCCAATTTTTACGAGCTCGCTTACGAAGCCAGCCCGAACCCGGACGGTACGACGAGCTTCCCGGTGTATCGCACCGGCGACCGGGAACTCGGCGCGCTCTTCGGCGGCACCTTCGGGGCCGGCGTGCGGTACGACTTTGGGGGGCAACGCTCCTACGGGATCGGTTTCAACGGCGACGCCGTCTATACGCGCTTCTCGCAGACGCTCTTCACGACCGACCGGTGGGGGGCTTTCGGAGCGCTCAACTTCGAGGCGACGTTCGAATGATGAGCAGCACTCGTGCGACGCCAGCCCGCGGCTTGAAGCTCGCGCTGCAGCTGGGCGTTCTGATGATGGCCGTCGGCTGCGGGGACCCTTACCGGGATCGTCTGATCGACGGACTACCCGAGGAGGATCCGAACTTTCAACCCGGCGAACTGCACCGGCCGGGGCAACCTTGCCTCGCTTGCCATTCCGCATATGGCGGGGCACCCGACTTTTCGCTCGGCGGCACGCTCTTTAGCGGAGCCAAGCCCACCGAGACACCGACCATGCTCGGCGGCTACACGCTGCGTGTGTACGATTCCGAGGGCCAATCCCGCGACATGCTCAGCAATGCGTGCGGTAATTTTCATATTCGCCGCAAAGATTGGGATCCCGCGTTTCCGCTCCGCGCCGAACTCTATCAAGACAATCCTGCCCAACCAGGCAAGCTGATTCAACTCACGATCATGAGCACCCGCATCGCCCGTGAAGGCTCGTGTGCGGGCTGCCATATCGGGCACCCATCCCCACTCTCACCGGGTGTGGTGGAGGTGCCCGGAACGACACCCAGCGCGGTCTCCGATGCGTGCCCGCCACCGTGGCTTGGACCCGACCCGCGCGCGCCGGTGCAAGGACTCAAATGAAGAAGCGAATGCTCATGATGCTCGGCCTGCTCCTCGCTGCGAGCAGCTGCCTCGAGGTCCCCGCCGCGGGCTCGGGCGCTTGCCCCGTCGATGTGGACAGCGACGGAACGCTCGCGCTCGCTTCGTTCACCCCCGTGTCGCTCGTTCTCGAGCAGCGTTGCGGCTCCCTCGATTGCCACGGCAACATCGCTCGTCCCTTGCGTATCTACGGTTCGCGCGGTCTTCGCTACGTGCCGATCTACGCGTTCGATGACAAGGGAAACGTGATTCAGTCGCCCGACGCAACGGCCTACATCGATCCCACCAAGGCCGAAGCCGATGGCGCGTACCCTGGGGCCGGTGGCAAGGCGACCACCGACGCGGAGCACGAACAAACGGTGCGAGCGCTCTGCGGTCTGCAGCCCGAGAAGATGAGGCAAGTCGTTTTCGAGAGCGCGGATCCAGATAAATTGCTGCTGATGTCGAAGCCGCTCAACCTCGAGCGGCACAACGGTGCGAAGGTGTTCGAGCGTGGGAGCCTCGACCATGCGTGCATCACGTCATGGCTTCAGTCGAAGCTTCCGAACGGTGCCATCGACGTCGCAAGCTGCAACGAAACGCTTCGAAATCCTTAGGGGTTCGACACGCGCGCCGCGTCGTTATGGTTTCGCCTCGGGGGCGGCTTCCTCGCTGGTATCGCCCGCGTTGAAGGTCTGGACCACCATATCGGTGAGATCGAGATCGCTTCTCGCGAACGGGACCGCGGACTTGTCGACCACGAGATCAAAGCCCTTGCGGCCCGCGACGCGACGAACCGCTCCAAACATCTTTTGCATGATGGGTCCGGTCAGCTCCTGCTGTTTTCCGGTCAGCTCTTTGTTGTATTGAATGAAGCGCGTCTGCACGTCGAGCATGCGGCGCTGCCAGTGTTCCGTGCGGCGTTGAAACGCTCCGCGAGAAAGAATCGCAGCCTGTTTGCGAAGGTCGTCTTGCTCGTTCTGCAAGGACTCCTGCAATCCGTCCAGCTCACCCTGGCGTTTCTTGGTGAAGTTCTGAAGCGTCGCGGCCGCACGCATGCCCTCTTCGGTCTGGAGCAACGCACGCTGCAGATCCACCGTCGCCACTTTCGTCTCAGCGAACGTGGTATTGACAAACGTCACCACCGCAAGGAAAGCGAGCGCGCGAAAAGCTGTCACGAGATGACTCCGAACTTCTTCCCGACCTTTTCAAATGCGACGAGCGCCTGATCGAGGTGGCTCCGCTCATGCGTCGCCATGTAGCTCGTGCGGAGCACTTGTTGTTTCGGCGGTACCCCGGGCGTGATGAACGGATTGACGTAAATGCCGTGGTCCTCGAGGAGCGACTTCCACATCATGACCGTGCGGAGATCGTCGCGAATGTAAATCGGGATCACCGCCGACTGGGTCGTGCCGAGCTCGAAGCCGAGGCGCGTCAGCTCTTGGCGCATATACGTGAAGTTCTCCCGGAGCTTCTCCTGACGCCACGGTTCCTCTTGCATCACGTCGAGCGACATCATCGCCGCCGCGACACAGGGCGGGGCCGCACTCGCCGCAAACAGGAAGCTCGAGGCAAAATGCTGGATGTAATCGAGCACCTTTCGCTCGCCCACGAGCCAGCCCCCGATCGATGCGAGGGATTTCGAGAACGTCCCGCCGATGAGGTCCACCTCGTCCTGTAGGCCGTACATCGCCGCGGTACCACGACCACCGGGCCCGATGACACCGAGCGCGTGCGCGTCGTCAACCATCAAGCGTGCGCCGTGTTTTTTCACAATCGGAACGAGCTCGTCAAGCTTCGCAATTTCGCCCTGCGCGCTGAAGACGCCGTCCGTGATGACCAGCGCACCCTCACCTGTTTCGAGTTCCCCAAGAGCCTTGTCGAGGGACTCCGCGCTGTTGTGGCGGTAGCGCACCATGCGGGCGCCGGCGGTCTGTGCCAGCCGAACGCCGTCGTAAATGGACGCGTGGTCGTCCTTGTCGATCATGGCGACGCTCTGCTTGTTCGCCAGCAGCGCCGAGATGGTCGCAATGTTGACCTGGTAACCGGTGGTGAAGACGAGGCCAGCTTCTTTCCCGTGATACTCGGCGAGCTTTTTCTCGAGGTCGTTGTGCAAGCGCATCGACCCGTTCACGAGCCTGGAGCCGGTCATGCTGGTGCCGTACTTGTCGATGGCGTCGCGGGCGGCTGCTCGGACTCGCGGATCGGTCGTCAACCCGAGGTAGTTGTTCGAGCCGAGCATGATGACTTCACGCCCCTCGATCTGCGCTATCGGTCCGTTGTTGAAATCGAGTGGACGGAAGAACGGGTAGACGCCCATCTTTCGCGCATTGTCCGCAGCCGTGAACTTGAAACACTTGTCGAAGACGTCCTTGCCGCCAACCTTCGAGATGGCGACCCGTTGTGCCATCGCCCTGGCGAGACGTGCCTCGGCTGCCTTGCGGCGCTCTTCGGGGGACCGGGTCTTTGGCTCCGCATCCTCGGCGCGCTCCTCGCCGGGCACCTCGACCGCTTCCGTCTCGTCGGCATCCTCCTCGGTTTTGGCGTTCGTGCTCGGCGTCGGGCGCTTCGGCGACGGGCCGCTCCCCTTCCGAAGTCCGATGTCTTCGTCGGCGTACAAACTCGGGTCGAGGATCGGCAGCTCATGGCCGCTGACGAGGACACGCAGCGCCTCTTTGGCGAGACCGGTCGCCTCTTCGACACGTTGCCGTGCCTCCATCACGCCCGTCGCAAGACGCATCACGCGGTCGTTGCTCACGAGTCGCATCACCGTAGGGGTCGCGAGCTCTTTGCCGCGGTCCAGAAGGTCTCTCACGCCAATCATTGCTAGCTCTTTCGGGTTGATGGCGTGCCGCTGGGGGCTCGCTCGACCGAGCTTTCATGGGTGCGTATGTTCCGAAAGTCAACTTCACCGCGCCGCAACTTTCGAAAAACGGCGCCTCGGAGGGCAGAGCACCTACATCGCAAAAATTGCAACGCTGGCGCTCAAGGATTAGAAATGTTTTCATGGTGGCTCATCCATGAAGCGCGTGCTGGTTGTCGACGACGAAGAGAATCTGCGCCTCGTCCTGCGCACCTTCCTGAAGCGTCAGGGCTATGAAGTCGAAGTCGCGGACAACGGCGAATCCGCGCTCCTCAAAGTGGAGACATTCGGGCCGGATGTCATCCTCACGGACGTTCGCATGCCGAAGATGGGCGGGCTCGATTTGCTCGCCACCCTGAAGGCCAAAGGGAACCCCGCCACCGTGATCGTGATGAGCGCCTTCGGCAACGTCGAGCTGGCTCTCGAGGCCATGAAGGCCGGGGCCTACGACTACGTTCAGAAGCCCTTCAAGAACGACGAGGTCCTCCTGGCGCTTAAAAAAGCCGAGGAACGCGAGAGCCTGAGACGCGAGAACCGCGCGCTTCGTCAAGAAGTGCTGAAGGAGAACGCTTTCGAGTCGATGGTCGCCAAGGGCGAGGCGATGAAGGCGCTCTGGAAGACGATCACGAAAGTCGCGGAATTCAAGACCTCCGCGCTCATCACCGGCGAGAGCGGCGTCGGTAAGGAGCTGGTGGCTCGGGCCCTGCATCAGCGTTCGACACGTTCGCGGCGGGCCTTCGTGGCCGTGAACTGCGGAGCCATCCCCGAGGCTCTCCTCGAAAGCGAACTGTTCGGTCACAAGCGGGGAGCCTTCACCGACGCGCAAGCCGACCGGATGGGTCTGTTCGAGCAAGCCGATGGCGGAGTGCTCTTCCTCGACGAGATTGGTGAGCTGCCGCTGTTGCTTCAGG
>CANMZR010000049.1 GCA_947502375.1 Polyangiaceae bacterium | reverse complement strand
GTCGGGACTCAAATGGTCACCAAAGGCCACGATTTGCCGCGGGTCACGCTCGTCGGCGTCGTCAATGCGGATTCCGCTCTGGCGCTGCCCGACTTTCGTGCCTCCGAGCGAGGGTTCCAGCTTTTGGTGCAAGTCGCCGGGCGCGCGGGACGGCATGAGCGCCCAGGACGAGTGCTCATTCAGACCTACAACCCCGACCACCCGGCCGTTCAATGCGCGGCTCGACACGACGTGGCGGGTTTTCTCGAGGGCGAGCTTCGGGACCGGGCCGAGGCGGGTTATCCGCCCTTTCGGCGCCTCGCGCTGGTTCGCGTGTCGGCCATCGACGAAGGCGAGGCCCGTTCTGGAGCGGCTCGTCTCGCCGCCTTGGCGCGCTCGTGCACAAGCGACGTCGAGGTCCTCGGTCCGGCGCCCGCGCCCATCGCGCGCAAACGCAACCGCTTTCGGTTTCGCGTGCTCCTTCGCGCCCGGGACCGTGCGCCGCTTCGGCAAGTTCTGGCGGTTTTGTCGCGTGCCCTTCTCGACCTCCCGCGCGAGTTGCGGGTGGTGCTCGACGTCGATCCCGTCTCCATGTTGTGAAGCGCGGCCGCCCGCGGGCGTCTGACTCGCCCGATACGAAGCCGTGCCCTTTCTGGCTCGCCGGTGAGCGAGGATTCAACTTCGCTGCTATCTTTGGAACGACGTCATGGACGCTGTGGAGCGAGGAGTACGTGAAGACGCCAAGGCGCGTATGCGTCGGCAAGCGCGCACCGTACGCAGCAGCATGCCGGCGAGCATCTTGGCGCTCCGCTCGGAGCGGATCCGGGAACGATTGTCAGCGGCACCAGCGCTCGTGAACGCCCAAAAAATAGCCCTATTTTGGCCAATATTGCACAACAACGAGGTCGATCTTCGTCCCCTTGTCGCGCTCTGGCAACAGCTCGGCAAGCGGCTGGCCTTCCCTCGGATCGCCGTGTCTGGGGGAGCGCTCGTTTTTGCCTGGGTCGAGAACTCGACGGACCTCCAGGAGCGCGGCCACGGTTTCTGCGAGCCACCCGAAGACGCGCCTGTCGCGAGCTCGCTCGACGTCGTTCTGGTGCCGGCGCTCCTGGTCGATGGGCGGGGTCACCGGCTCGGCTACGGCGCGGGTTATTACGATCGCACCTTACCGAGCCATTGCCCTCCCGCTTCTGCCGTGGCGGTGGCGTTCGACTTTCAGCTTGCGAGTGAGCTCCCCCTGCTCGAGCACGACGTTCCCGTGGACCTCATCGTTACCGATACCCGAACGCTGGTGCCGACGACGGCCTGAGAAAACACGAAAAGACCGCAGCGATCTCGCAGCAGTCTCACGGTTTGGGCTTAGCGACGATTCTGCTCGTCGCTAGAGCGCGGCGAAATTACTTCGCGACGGCTTTCGTCTTCGGTGCAGCGGCGGGCTGTGCCTCAGCCTGTACCTGTTTCTCGCGCCACTCCGCGAGCTGCTTGCTGCGGCGGGCCTTCTGACGACGACGAACGATGGGCTTCTGGGGCATGGGACGACGGCTTATAGCCGAAGGACGGGTGGGTGTGAGTCTTTTTTGCGAGTTTCTCGCCCGGCGACGCAAACTACCTCAAACTTACACAACCCCACATGCATCACGATTCTCCTGAGAACCGCCGCGTCGAGTTTCGAATGGCAACCGAGCTTGAGGCGCGCGTTTTCCGAAATGGACGTGCGACCCGTTACCCTCTGCTCGAGCTGAGCGGCTCCGGTGCCCGGCTCCGAACGCCGCTCGGCGACGAACTGCCGATGGTCTTCTGGCTTGAGATCGATCAACCGGACGAACAGCCCCTTCGCCTGCGTGCGCGTACGAGGTGGTGCGATGGCCCGAGCGCGGGCATTCAGTTCGATGCGCCGGATGCGCCGCCGACGGTCGAGCCCCCTGCGCTCGGACTTGAACCTGCCTCAGGGGACGCTTCTTGACCGGTCGTCGGTCCAAGTCTCGTTTGGACGGGCCGTCTCAGTGGAAGAGCACGAGCCGTGAGCCAGGTTTCACTTCCATGTGGAAATGATCAGCATGCGCCACGTTGTAGTTCGGCGTCAGGACATAGCTGAAGAGGCCGGCAAGCCGCGATTCGCAGACGATCGACCAAAGCTCGTGACCTTCGGACGTCGAGGGTGGTTTGGCGCTCGAACCGCAGGTTGCCGCGCCGATATGCCCCCCGAAGTGGTCCGCCACCGTGAGCCAGTGGCCGTCGCTTTTGCGCAGTGCGCCGACGTCGATGGCAAGGCCCGCCGGGTGGCGCGTTCCGGGTGGCGCCCACGTGACCTGTTTTACCGGAGCCAGTTCTTCGGCAAGCGGCCGCGCTTCGTCACCGGAGGAGGCTTCTTCGGGCTGCGCATCTTTCTCGGCTTGCGCGTGCGGCGGGTGCCCCTTCTTCGAAGGGTTCTTCTCGGCTGGCGTCTTTTTCGAGTCCTTGTCGCGGTGCTTCGCTCCCTTTTCGGTGCCGCTGCCTTTTTCGGCAGAGTGGGTCGAAGTGGGTTTTTGTCGCGTTTTTACGGCTCCGTCGTGTTTCGTGTGTTGCTTTTTCGGTTTCTCGCTCGGCTGGGGAGGCAGGGCGTGCGCGTCGCTCAGGCTCTCAAGAAGTTTCGCCGCGGTGCTCGGCGCCTCAGCTCGAGCACTCGGCGTGCTCGGCGTTCCTTTGTCGTTTGAACCGTCCAGGGTGACGCTCATCGAGAGCGGCGGCTCGAGGGGCAGGCTCTTTTGGACTGCAAAAGTCGGAGCCTCCGTTTTCGCGACCGTTCGGGCCACGGCTGGGCCAGGCTCGGCGGCCGGCTTCCCAAGCGTGTTCAACGGCAGCGGTTCCACCGACAAACCGTGAGGCTTCGCAGCCGCGAGGGCCGTTTCCGGCGTACGAGCCTTGCTCAAGCCCTTGCGTTTGCCGTGCTTGGTTTTTTTTGCGGCGACCTTCTCCCCCTTGGGCTCGCCCTTCGTCGTCGTCTTCTTTTTGACCGCCGTTTTTTTAGCTTTCGAGGGCTTTGTGAGCTTCCCGGTTTTCGAAGGCTTCGCGTTCTCGGCGGTCTTCTCGCCCTCGCCCTTTCCCTTCCGAGCCGCGGGGTGCCCTTCGGCGGGTTTTTTTTCGTCGCTCGCAGGGATGCTCTTCGCGACGTTCGAGCGGTACATCGTGTAGTGCACGAGCTCCACGATGTCGTGAGACTCGAGCAAGGCCGTGAAGTCATCGAGCGCGAGCGCCAAGCGGGCATCCAGGATTTCGAAGGGCGAATCCGTGCGTTCTTCCATCGGCAGCGACGAGTGAATGTGCACGCCGTGAAGCGCCGCCGACAAGCGAATCGGTGCGCGGACACCCGTGACGTGTTCGAGCCGCTCGTACGCGATGTTTCGAAGATCCAGCTCTCGAAGAGCCTCCTCGTTGGTCATGTTGGCGTAACGGTAGGCCGGTGACGCTTCAAGGACGTCGCCCGACGGCGTCACAGCGAAGGGTGAAGAGGCCGCGCTCATGGCCGTCCAACTGAAGACACCACTGGCGAGCATCGTGGCTAGAAACCGAGCCCGAAAGGACATCCACGCTGCTTATACTGAACGCCCGAAAAAGGCCCATAAAAGCGACAGCAGTTTCGGGCTTTGCCCCGCTATCCCGTGCTTATCGTGTCCCTCGAGGCCCGGCGCCGAACGGATTCGGAGGCCCCGACCTCGGTCAAATTCGGCTCTTTCTTGCGCGCCCGAATCGTTTATCCTCGCGGGATGCCCGAGCAAATTTCTCGCGAAGAGCGAATGCGGTTGATGCGGTTTGTTTGCTCGTTTGCGTGGGCAGACCTCGAGGTCCAGCACGAGGAGCGCACGTTCATCGGGAAGCTCATGAAGAAGCTCCTGCTTACCGCCGACGAGAAAAAGCAGGTAGCCGGATGGCTCAAGGTGCCGCCCGCTCCGGAAGGGGTGGATCCGACCGACGTCCCGAAGGCTCACCGAAAGCTCTTACTTGAGACCATCACCGATCTCGTTGCGGCCGATCATCGCCTCAGCGTCGAGGAGCGGGAGAACTTCGATTTGTTGGAGCAATTGCTCGACTCTTGAGTTCGAGCGGGCGCAGGCCGCGGAGCCTCCGCGAGCGGGTGCTTCGAAAGGCGCAGTTTTACGGTGACTGCGTGCATCAGTCGTGTTGAACCCCGACGAGCACGAGTGCGCCTTGTCGCCGTCGAAGGTGCAGTTGCACCGCGAACGGGAGCGCTCGACCGGCACGGCGTGCGGTCACGGCGACCACGACGTAGTCCGCCAAAACGCTGCTCGCTGGAAGCTCCACCTTCACAACCGCGGTGCTCGAGGTGAGGATGACGCTCGGCCCAATGGGCCGGTTTTCGCCGTCCAAAAACCGCACTTGGTAACTCGAGAGGCGCCTGTCCGCCATTCGACTGGCCACCGCGAGGTCTACGAACTGCAGCCGAGCGAGCGCCCCGGTTTTTGGATTGGGGGGGGACACGAGCCCGGGTTCGAGCGGCGAGACGAGACCGTAGCCCCAGGCGACCACTTGCGCCCGGCGCAGCAGCAACAATTGCATCAACGTGTGTTGCGAGAGCGGCGGGAGTTTGCTGGATAGGACGGCTCGACCGAGAACCCGCTCGGGAATGCTGGCGATGCGTTTCGCCATCCAGTAGGCGTCACCGGCCCGCATTCGGTCGGCAGGGGCGAACGGCGGGGAAAGTGAGAAGTTTTCCGCGACGACGAATGGCTCGTACAGACCCAGCCCGGGCAGGAGCGGCTCCGGCGCAAAAGCGGCCGGCTTTGGCGAAAGACCTAGACTAAAAACACGCAGGAAAAAATTCGAGTTCTCGCGATTCGCGTCCTTCAGCCACGCGACGTCGTCCTCGTAATGGCGCACGCCGAGTGCCCCGTCGATGCCGACGAGTCGGTGTTCCACGTGGCCTTGATTCGGCCTCCCAACGTAGACGTCGCGAAAAACGCGCGGAGGCAAGGTCGCCAGGTCCAGCCACGCGGCCGCGAGCTTGAGTCCCCGCAGAGAGCGTCGATCGCGGTGGTCGAAGCGGTCGTTCGGATCGTCCTCGCGCACGCCTGACTTCGCGGTGGGACCGAGATCTTCCTCGCTCGGCCAGCGCGTTGCCGTAAAGCGTTCTCCCGAGGGGGTCGTGACCACGTGGACTTCGGCGGTGTGATAGCCGAGTGCGTAAAGAATGCGACTCGCAGCGGCGCTCGCACCGCTTTTCATCCCTGGTCGTTTTGGGTCGTCGGGGACCACCTCGTAGCGAGTTCCGCGGGCGTCGATCACCACCTGTGCGTCAGGAGTTTCCGATGCGGCGACCTCACTCGTGACCCTCCACGGAAGGCTCGGTGGCCCGACGCGTCGGTAGCCCAACAAGGGCTTATCGATGAAGGCTGCCTGTCGAAACCAACTGGACGCCGGGACTTCATCGACAGCGTTCACATCGAGGGCTTCGACCGCGTGCCGGGGGTCGAGGGCCTTCGTGAGTTCGCGCCCGACGTAGACGCTCGCTTCATAAAATTCTGGAATGAAGATGCTGCGATCTGGCCTTGGAATGGGTTGCTCGTCTGCGACCACGAGCAGGGGAGGAGCGGCCCTGAAGCGCGCCGGCCGGTAGCCACACCCGAGCAGCAGGAGCGCGGCGCCAAGGGCACTCACGGACCGGCGAAGCGAGCTTTTTTGCGGCTGGAGGCTGCTCATTGACGGTGCTGCCTGTCGCCGTAGTTTTGGGTGGAGCCGAACGACGCGATGACGCGCATCCCGTCGCTCGACGCGCTCAGGCTGAGTCGCGCCAAGGGCGTGGCTCCTGCAAAACCATCGATGCCGACGCCGCCCGCGAAGCGCATTTTGATGAGCTGTGTGAAGCCGATGTCTTCGAGTGACGGAGCGACCGAGAGCGCATCCACGAAGAGGCGCATTCCCAGCGCCGGCACGAGGGACCACGTGTAGTCGAGCGAGCCCAGGAAACCGACCATGTCCCGCCGGGTATCGAAGCCGCGGAATTCGGGAAAATGAACCAGCTCCACGAACGGCAATGAGGGCGTTTTTTCCGCGACAACCGTGTCGACAGCGAGGCGCACAGCGAGAATGTTGTGCGATCGGTATACGGGTACGCTGCCGCTCGCTCGGGCGCCGAAGCGCACGAATGCGGTGCCGTCATCGCCAAGCGGGCGCGCGCCTCCGAAGTAGGCTTCCAGCTGCAAACCGGGCGAGGGGCGGGTTCGAACGGCTCGTGAGTCGTAACGCGCGGCGAACTCCGAATAGCTGACGAACGAGGCGGGAGACCCGCTCTCGAAGACGCTCCCCTCGTCGAACACCGCGTGGATGGCGGACTCGCCTCTGGCTACCGAGTTCGATAGCGCGCGCCGACAGAGGCTCGAGGACACCAAGAGTTCGACGGTTTCGCTCAAGCGAACGCCGCCGCTCGCAAGCGCGCGGGTCCGCTGCTCGGTGTAGTAGCCAACCTCGTGCGCAGAGCGTTGGACGAAGTGGTTGCGCGCGTCGGATCTCGGGACGAGCCCGACCCCGTAGAATTGGAGGTTGTCCTGCAGCAGGTAGTGCGTTTCGAGCGAAAGAATCGAAGGTAGCCGTCCAAGGTGACCCTTAAAGATCAGCCGTGACTCGGATTCGACCTGGTCTTTTCCGCCAAAACCGATGCGCTGGTTCGCCGCTAGGTGCGGGCTATCGAACACCATTCGTGCTCCAACGCTGACGGGGGACCCGGTCTCGGCGAAGAGGGTTGGAAAAAAGAGAAGGTCCGCATTGGGTCGGCTGAGGAGGTCTCGGTAACGAGGGACGAGCTGTCGATCGGTGATGAGGATCGCGGCGAGTTCGCTCCCGCGAAAGGCGTAGTCGATGAACTGACGCGGAACGAACGTGAGTGCATTGGCGAAGGAGCGCGCGACCTCATCGGCGGCTCGTCCCGCCCGCTCGATGCCGCGGGTTTGGGGTTCGTCCGCGAAAGACCGGGTGTCGCCGAGGAGCACGGCCGCGACCCCAAGGAATCTCGCTGCGACTCGCGAGAAGAGTCGAATTGCGCAGGTTTGCGCGGACGTCACCGAACGGTTAGATCTCTTCTCGATGGAGCAAGCGAATGGGCTCGCGAAGCGTCATCCCGAAGGGCAGAAAGACTTCCAACGTCAGCTGGTTTGGGTCGTCGCCTTCGAGGCCGGAAAGCACTCGATGGTAGATCACCGGACGGGTGAGTTGCTGGTGGCGGACCGGCAGAAATTCGCCCAGAAAGTACGTGTAAAGGCTTCGGAGGTCTTGAAAGCCTTTGTCGGTCAGCGTCTTGATGTACGCGCCCCCGTGCAAGCGCCCGACAGAGACGTTCGCGGCTTCGTCGGTCAGCGCTTTGCCGCGGACCGGCAAGACGAGTTTCCATTCCCACTCGTGCGGAACTTGCTCCATCGGATCGCCTTCGAGCGCGAACAGCGGCCGCTCGATGGAGACGAGTCCTTGGTGCGCCACGAGCCCGGCAAGGCGTGCGTGTTTGTCGCGCAATTCCGCCATCGAGAAGTCTCGATCGAGGGGAATTTGCAGCGTTCGAACGGCCGGGCGTTGAATTTCCTCGAAGCGATAGCTTCCGACGAGGCCGCTCGCTCCGGGGATGCTCGACGGCGCTCCGCGAATGCGAGAGCGGTTCAAGTGCTTTTGGGTGATCTCGTCCGCCATGGCCAGACTCGGAAGCCTAATCGGACAGCGCGCGGACGGCCACCCCCTTGCCGAAGATCCCCCCAGGGATTAGGTTGATGCTCCTCCAGGGGCCTCGTTCCGACGGCCTCGCATTGGAGAATAGGTACCCCGAGAAAGGCTCCTTGCGATGGCAAAGAACGTGAAGATCGTCGATGACTCCAATTTTGACGCCGAGGTTTTGAACGCAACCGGCCCGGTGTTGGTCGACTTTTATACGACCTGGTGCGGTCCTTGTAAGATGCTCTCGCCGATCGTCGAGAAGCTGGCCGATGAGTTTCCCGGCAAGCTGACGGTCGCGAAGGTTGACCTCGACCAGGCGCCCATCCTCGCCTCGAAGTTTGGGATAAGCAGCGTTCCAACGATTATCGTGTTCGAAGGAGGCAAGGCGAAGGCGTCCCACACCGGGCTCGCAAATCGTCAGAAGCTCCTCGAATTGGCCGGCGTTTCCTGACGCAATCGTGCGGTTTGCGCCGCACGGTTCGGTGTCTGCCTGCGCTTTTATTGGGCGCATCGTTCGAGCGGTGAAGCTCGTTTCGATGCGTCGCCGAGGCTCGGTCATGCGCCATTTTTCAGGCGTTCTGCGAGCCGGGTTTGGCGAGATTCTTTGCGCACTTCGGCGAGCGCCAACGCGAGCGCTCGGGGATGGGCAATCAGGATCACCAGCTTTTTGCCACGCGTCACCGCCGTGTAGAGAAGGTTCCGTGACAGCATCACGAAGTGCTGCGTCAGGATAGGTACGATGACGCACGGGTATTCACTGCCTTGGCTCTTGTGAATGCTCGTGGCGTAAGCGAGGACGAGCTCGTCGAGGTCGGTGTCGCAGTAGGCCACCTCGCGTTCGTCGAAGCGCACGACAAGCCGCTGGGTTTCGCCGTCCACCGAGGTGACGCGCCCCATGTCGCCGTTGAAGATCTCCTTGTCGTAGTTGTTGCGAAGCTGCATCACCTTGTCGCCCACGCGAAAAAAGCGTGCACCTCGGCGCACTTCGCCGCGCTCGGGGTGAGGAGGGTTTAGCTCCGCTTGCAGCAATTCGTTGAGAGCGATAGCGCCGACCGGGCCGCGCTGCATGGGCGTGAGGACTTGCACGTCGTCCACGGGATCGAGGTTGAACCCTCGCGGAATGCGAAGCGTGAGGAGCTCGCGAATCGCGTCGATGGCCTCCGCGGGCGTTCGGCGTTCGAGCACGTAGAACTGTTCGCCTTTCCCTAGCGCGCCGATCGGTGCCTCGCCTTCGTGAATTCGATGGGCATTCGCGACGATTGAGCTGCCCTCCGCCTGACGAAAAATGCGAGTCAGCCGAATCACCGGAACGCGTCCCGAGTCGATGATGTCGCGGAGCACGGCGCCCGGTCCCACCGACGGCAGCTGATCCACATCGCCCACGAGCACGAGTCTGGCGGTTTTCGGGAGCGCATCGAGCAGTGCGTCGGCGAGCTCGAGGGGCACCATCGACGTTTCGTCGACGATGATCGCGCCCGCTTCGAGGGGCTGAAGGTGATTGGCCTTGAACGAACCGGTTTTCGGGTCGAACGCGAGGAGCCGGTGCAGTGTGCACGCGTCTCTCCCCGTAGCCTCCGCCAGGCGCTTTGCGGCTCGCCCCGTCGGCGCGGTGAGCGCCACCCGAAGGCGGGCGAGATCGAACAAAGTGAGGATCGCTCGGATGATTGTGGTCTTTCCGACGCCGGGGCCGCCCGTCACGATGAGCACCTTGCTCTGGGCAGCCTGCTCGATGGCGTGACGTTGGATTTCGTCGAGCTCGAGGCCGGTCGTTCGCTTGAATTCCGCCACGGCGCGTCCGACGTCTTTCAGAAGCGAGCCGTCTCCAAGAAGCTCGAGCAAACGCGCAGCGGCCCGGGCTTCGGCAGCGTGGAGCTGCAACGTGTAAATCGCGGTTCCATCCTGGATGATTCGCTCCTCTTCGAGCAAACATTCCACGGCTTGCTCAACGGTTTCGAGCGGGCACTCGAGAAGCTCGCTCGTGGCAGTGACGAGCAACTCGCGCTCCTGGAGCACGTGCCCACGCTCGGAAACTTGGTGAAGAACGTGCAGAACGCCAGCTTGCGCGCGCTCGGGCGAGTCCACAGGAATGCCGAGGCTCCGTGCAAGCAGGTCCGCTGTTTTGAAGCCTACCCCCCAGACGTCCAATGCGAGGCGGTAGGGAGACTGTGAGACGATGGCCATCGCTTTGGCACCGAAGCGCTTGTAGATGCGCGTCGCGAGGGCCGGGGATGCGCCGTGTGACTGCAAAAACACCATGATCGCGCCCACCAACCGATGTTCGCTCCAGGCCCGTCCGATGGCCTCTACCCGTCGTTGCCCGAGGCCCGCTACGTCGCGAAGCCGCTCCGGGGCATGGTCGAGCACTTCAAGGGTTTTTTCGCCAAACGCGTCGACGATGCGCTTCGCGTAAGCGGGTCCGATGCCCGGAACGAGCCCCGACGACAAGTAGCGTTCGATTCCGTCGAGCGTGGAGGGCGCAAGAACGAGCAACGTGTCGGCTTTGAACTGCCGGCCGTGCCGCGCATCTTCGCCGTATTTTCCGGTCGCACGAATGCGCGCTCCAGGTGGGGCGGCGGGAAGGATGCCGACGACCGTCTCCGGCTCCAGTTGACCGTCGACACGGACTCGAAGCACACGGAAGCCTGTTGTTTCGCTCTCGTAGGTGATCCGAACGACCTCGCCTTCGAGCAATCCCTCCACCTGGCGAGGTCGCGGGGCGGGAAGCGGCAGGGTGGTCTGATCGTTCGGCGGCACCTGGCTAACCACTGTTCTACTTGAGCGGACCGTCAGGTAAAGGCAAAGTGCAGGAACCTTGACCCACGAGCACCGACTTCACGAACGCTGTGCGTGTGGTTCCGTCTTTTCCTCGTATCGTAGAGAGGCCGGCGCCGCGACTTTCACTTTGGAGGGCACCCGCCGAGTTTACGAGCGGCCTCGTCCTTTTCGCATCGATCACATCGCGCTCGCGTTCGATATCGAACATGCGACGCGTTCGTTTTCGGCTGCAGCCGAGCTCTCGATCGTTCGCGTGGATCGAAGCGCCGCCGAGCTCGTGCTCGACGCGGTGGGCTTCGAGCTCGATCGAGTGGAGGTCGGCACCGGCAAGAGCTTGCGGACGGTCGCTTGCGTTTACGATGGCGAAGTCCTGCGAGTTCCGGTGCCGCTCGCTCTAAAAAACGGCGTTGTGCGCGTTCATTACCGCACGACGCCGCGGCGCGGCATGTACTTTCTCGCGCCGGATGAAGCGGTTCCAAACCGCCCCGCGCAGCTCTGGACGCAGTGTCAAGACGAGGACGCGCGCCATCTCTTTCCGTGCCACGACAAGCCTCACGCACGGCAGACGTTCGAGGTCCGTGCGACCGTGCCGCCGGGCTGGTTCGTGCTCTCGAATGGTGAGCGCGTCGCCCGCCCCGCGGCCGAGCGTCAGGGTCGCTTTCATTACCGAATGCGCGAGGCGATGCCGAGCTATCTCTTCACGCTGGTCGCGGGAACCTTTGTCGAACTCGACGGGGGCCGGGTTGGAGACGTGCCGGTAACGTACCTGGTGCCGCCTGGTCGTGAAGCCGATGGCACGCGGTCGTTCGCGCGTACGCCCGAGATGATTCGACTCTTCCAGCGACTGACCGGGATCGATTATCCCTGGAACAAATACGCTCAGATTGTGGTCAGCGACTTCATTTTTGGAGGCATGGAAAACACCGGCGCAACGACGCTGTACGAGCACGTGTTGCTCGACGAACGCGCCGCCATTGACATCTCGAGCGAGGACCTCATCGCGCACGAGCTTGCGCACCAGTGGTTCGGTGATCTCGTCACCTGCCGCGATTGGTCGCACGCTTGGTTGAACGAGGGGTTTGCGACCTACTTCGAGCACGTCTGGCATGAGCACGTCGATGGCCAGGATGAGTACGAGCATGGGTTGAAGACGGATTTGCAGGCTTATCTCCACGAGGCAGATTCCCGTTACCGCCGCGCCGTGGTGTGCCGCGACTACGAAACGCCAATCGATATTTTTGACCGCCACCTTTACGAGAAGGGCAGCTTGACGCTCCACGCGCTCAGGCTCGAAGTCGGCACGGCGGTCTTCTGGGAAGGCGTCCACCGCTACCTGGCGAAACACGGCGCGAGTGAGGTCGAGACGCGCGATTTTGAGCGCGCGATGGAGTCGGTCGATGGCGCAAGTCTGGAGCAATTCTTCGATCAAGCCTTGCACCGTGCCGGTCACCCCCGGCTCTCGGTCGAGGTGCAACACGACGACGGCGCCCTCGTCCTCGTGGTCAATCAGACCCTCGAGGGTCAGGCTCCCAATCAGGAGCGCCCCTTCGAGTTCGACTTCGAGGTGGATATTCTTGAACCCGGTCAGCGAAAGCCGCGCCGTGAGGTGCGCCGCGTCGAGGAGGCTCAGCATACCTTCGTCTTTCCCGTTGCCGCTCGGCCCAGGTTCGTGGTGGTCGATCCGCGTCTTCGCGTCCTCGGGAGCGTGAGAGTCAAGGCTCCCCAAGACATGTTGCGCCAGCAGTTGAAGGAGGCCCCTTCGGCTCGCGGGCGCGTGCTCGCCGCCGAGCAACTGGCTCGTCGCGATGAGGCGGCGACGGTCCGCGCGCTCTCCGATTGCCTCGGCAACGCACGAGAGTTTTGGGCCGTCAGGGCCGCGGCGGCTGCATCCTTGGGGTCCCTTCGCACAGCGGAGGCCTTGGGTTCGCTGCGTGCGGCCATCGGAACGCGTCATTCGAAAGTCCGTCGTGCGGTGGCCCAAGCGCTTGGTGAGTTTCGCTCTACCGAGGCGCTAGCGGAGCTTTCGGCCCTGATTCGCAAGGACCCAAGTTATCTCGTGGTCGCGGCAGCCTGCCGCGCGCTTGGTGCGACGCGTCAGAAAGAGGCCTTCGAGGTGCTCACCGAGGCGCTCTCTCGGCCCTCCTGGGCGGAGGTGATCCGCGCGGCCGCGATTGGTGGCTTGGCGAAATTACGCGATGAGCGTGCGGTTCCTTTGCTCGTGGAGGCGGCTCGCTATGGTCAGCCGAACCGCGCTCGACGCGCGGCGATTGCTGGCCTGGCGGAGCTCGCGCCGACGCGTGCGACACGCGAGTATTTAGAGGAATTGCTCTCGGACGCCGATCCGTATTTGCGCGTTGAAGTGGTCGAGGCTCTCTCCGAAGTTGGAGACTTGGCCTCGCGGGGAGCCCTCCGGCGACAGCTGGCGTGCGACCTTGACGGGCGTGTGCGTCGTCGTCTGCGAGAGGCCTTGCGCGACCTCGGAGTACGAGGCAAGCGAGAGGTCAAACAGCTGAAAGAGGACCTCGAGCAACTGCGGCGCGAGCACGAACAATTGAAGTCCCGCATGGTTCGGCTGGAAGCGCGCAGGGAGCCGAAAACGGGGCCGAAGAAGCAATCATGAGCACGGAAGAAGTCCCGGTTCTCGTGTCGCGCCGTGGGCCCATCGGGATCCTCACGATCGATCGTGACCAGCGCTTGAACGCACTTTCCCGAGCCACGCTGCAAGCGCTTGGCCGTCTCGGAAAAGAGCTCGTCGACGACGCGAACATCCGCGCCATCATCGTCACGGGAGCCGGGGCGCGCGCGTTTTGCGCGGGTGCCGACCTCAAAGAGCGCCAAGGGTTCACGCTCGATGACGTTCGTCAACAGGTGGCACTTTACCGAACGGAGCTTGGCGTCCTCGATAAAAGTCCAAAGCCCGTCGTCGCCGCCATCAACGGGGTGGCGCTCGGAGGCGGCCTTGAGCTCGCGCTCGTGTGCGACCTGCGGGTTGCGGCCGCCCATGCGGTGCTCGGGCTTCCGGAGACCTCGCTTGGAATTATTCCTGGCGCGGGAGGAACGCAGCGACTCGCGCGCGTTGTCGGCGAAGGTCGGGCCGTCGAGATGATCGCCCTCGGTCGCCGGCTCACGGCCGCGGAGGCACTCTCGTGGGGTCTTGTGAACCTCGTCGTGCCCGAGGGCGAAGACCTCCTCGAAGCGACCCTCGCCTGGCTCTCGCCCATTGCGTGCGGTGCGCCCATTGCACAGGCGGCGGCGCTGAAGGCGGTTCGCGCATCTTTTGAGGTGCCGCTCGAGCGAGGTCTCGAGCTGGAGAGCGTGTACTACGACGAGACGCTTCGTAGCCACGATCGCAACGAGGCGCTTTTGGCCTTCGCTGAGAAGCGTAAGCCCTTGTTCCGGGGCGAATAAGCGCAGCGGCTTCAAGGACCTCGAGCGGGCGATCCCCTCGTCGATGCCAGCCTTCCAAGGCCGGGCTCTCAACGCTTCAATTGGTGCCCGGCACGGTCGCGTTGAGCAGCCACTTGAATTGATCGACGAGCAGGGTCGACGAAAACTGCACATCGCCCACGTCCCAGATTGCGATTCGCAGGGTGACCTCCTGCCCGGGATTGACGTTCGCTCTTGAGGTGAGCCAGCCCGTTCCGCCGTAGCCAAAGAAGGCCGAGCCTTCGAGGGACGCGCTTCCCTTCGAGCAAGACTCTTGATTGATCAAAGGCTTGGCTTGTTGTGCCGTCATGAGGTCACAAACGCTGAACAGTGGCGTGCCTTTCGCGACGCTGATCCCGATCGGCCAAGCCCCGTTTACGTCACTAAAAAACAGGATGTTTTTGTCGGCTGGGTTCGCAATCGGCGCGGTCGGCGTCGTGGTCTCCACAAGCGCCACGGCTTGGTCATTGTAAGGCTCGCATACATAGTTAGGAAACTCTTGAGATAAAAAGAAGCTAGAAAACTCAAGTGCTCGAGCATTGGTCGGCGCACGAAGGGTCAACACCAGCATTCTCGAATCGTTCGCCACCATCGGAGCGCCCGCGGAGCCGCTGCCGCAGTCCACCCCGTGGGGCAACTCGTTCGCGGCCTTGAGTGGCGGGTTCGCAGACGAAAACCAGTCCTTGATGCACACTGGGTCACCACACTCTGCGATGTTCACCGAGCTTGGGTCCTGAGCGTGCACATCGCCGACGGCGCTCGCAATCCCAGAGGACAGGACGATGGCCTTCTTGCCTTCAAGCGGGGAGGCAATCTGTTCGAACGCCGCGACGATGGCGTACCCCGCCATGGTCGGGATGGGAGACCCGTCCGCCCGCACGAGCTTGGCATCGAGAAGGCCCCAAGTTTTGTTTTTTAGCGAGGGGTTTTTCGTCGTCGTGCGGCAGATCCCTATGGCTTTCGCGTAATCCGTGGCATTGGTCGAATTCGATAGAATGTTCGCTGCG
This sequence comes from Polyangiaceae bacterium, assembly GCA_947502375.1. Lineage (GTDB taxonomy): Bacteria > Myxococcota_A > Polyangia > Polyangiales > Polyangiaceae > SYFR01. The sequence continues at coordinate 2,360 of CANMZR010000049.1, read as the reverse complement.
TCGTCGCAAGCGGCGGTGTCCACGAGGTCCATCAAGTCGATCTTGCCATTGCAGTTGTCGTCGATCCCGTTGTCCGCCACTTCGACGGCGCCCGGGTTCACGAGCGCCGGGTTCGCGCCGCACGAACCTGCGAGATCGCAGCAGTCGCCCTCCTTTGCGTTCCAGCCGTCTCCGTCGCAGTCGGTGATGAGGGGATTGCAGACCTTGCATACTCCGCTCTCGCAGACCTTGTTCGATGGGCAAGCGGTGTCGCAGTTCCCGCAGTGGCTCTTGTCGCTCATCACATCATGACAGCTCTGCCCGCATTTCAGCTCCCCCGGCGCGCAGTCGTCCTGGCACGTGCCGTTGCTGCAAACCGCGGTCGACGAGCACGCCGTGGCACAACTTCCACAGTGGGCAGGATCGGCTGACAACGAGACACAGGTTCCGTCACACAGCGCCGTCCCTCCAAGGCAGGAGTAAGAGCACAATCCTTGCGAGCAGAACCGGCCCTCCTCACAGGCCTTCCCGCAACTGCCGCAGTTTTCATTGTTCTGGCTAAGAAAAAGGCAGCCTTTTTCGCCGCACTTCGACGCGCCGTCCAGGCACTCGAGTTTGCATTCGCCGTTGACACACTCGTTGTGCAGGCTACACGAGGCGCCACATTCCCCACAGTTCGTGAGATCGGACAGGGTGTCACGGCACGTCCCCGCGCAATTCTTGACGCCCGCGCCGCTGCACGCGAGCATGCACTTTCCGGCGTTGCAGAGTTCAAGTTCGCCGCACGCAACGTCGCAGCTACCACAGTGCTTCGCGTCGGTTTTGACGTCGACGCAGTGGTTCTCGCAGAACGCCTCTGTGACGTTGCACTCTGGCGCCATCCCGCCGCTTCCGCCCATTGCGCCGGCTCCGCCCGTTCCGCTCGTTGAGCCGACGGGGGCCCCCGTCTCGCTCGCGGTGCAGCCCCCCCAGGTGCCGCTCCACATCACGACCCCGACAACGGCAGCGAAAACGATGGTGTTTTTACGGTCGGGCAAGATCGCTTTTTTCGGTGCGCTTGGTCGCGAGACGACAACCCGGGGCGTTTCCCTTGAGTTCGGGTAAAGGGGCCTTCGGAGCTTCACCTGACGGACCGCTTTGAAAAGGTTAGCCTGAGAGTTGAAACCATGTCTTAGAAACCTCACAGGCCGCCCGACGGAGGTCGCAGCACTTCGAGCAGGCCTTCGAGCCGCTTCGACACCCACACCTTGTTTGCCGCGTCCACGATGACCGCGCCGCAGTCGTCGATGGACTCGACAAGTGCGAGTCCTTGCTGGGGCCCGAGAATGAAGACGGCGTCGTCGATGGCGTCGGCCGTGAAGGCGTCCCTTGCCCAGATCGTCACGCTGCGGGTCGCCGTGGCGGGGTAGCCCGTTCGCGGATCGATGATGTGGTGGTAGCGCTTTCCGTCCTTTACGAACGAACGCTCGTAGTCCCCAGCAGTCGAGAAAGCGTGGTTTTCGACAGGTAATCGCGCAAAGAAGCTTCCCTCTGGTCCGCGAGGATCGCGCACCCCGACGCGCCACGGAGAGCCGTCCGGTTTCTTGCCCTTCACGTAGAGATCGCCGCCAGCCTGAACGTAGTAGGCGGCGAGTCCGGCGGCCTCCAAGACGTCCGCGGCCCGGTCGACGGCGTAGCCCTTCGCGATGCCGCCAAAGTCGAGTTTCTGATCCGCGCGCTCGAGGAAGATCGTTTTCTTTTCGCGGTCCACTTTGACGCGCCGGTAGTCGATGCGCTTTCGAGCCGTCGCGAGCTCCCGGGCGGGGGGCACTTGGCCATCCATGTCGTGATTGAAGCGCCAAAGCTTGCCCATCGACGCGAACGTGACATCGAACACGCCGTCGGAGTGTTCACTGACCCACAAACTCTTTTCGATGACCGCGAGCATCTCGGGGCCGACCGCGACCGCTTGTGCGCCGGCGCCCGCGTTGACCTTTGAGAGCTCGCTGTCCGCGCGCCAAGGGGTCATCAGCCCTTCGAGGCGCAAGACCTCATCGAAGGCGCCCTGGACGGCGCGTCGGAGCTGGGCCTCGTTGTGGTTGGCATCGACGTACGCGGCGATGGCGACGCGAGTGCCCATCGCCTCCCCGGTCATGTCGATGCGCTTTCCCCATTCGGGGCGCGGTGGCGCAGGTGAGGGCGCGCCTCCGCTCGGTGCCTCGGACGCGGTCGCGGAAAGGCTTACCGTCACCGGCGTCGGGCGGGTCGGCACGCGGGCCACGGCAGGCTCGTGGCTGGGCCGGGAGACCTCCCGACACGCGCTCAGCGTTCCGAGGAGGAGTGCTGAGATTGCCGCAAGCGCCGACCGGTTATTGCTCCGTACCATGCGGGGAGCTTGTCTT
>CANMZR010000048.1 GCA_947502375.1 Polyangiaceae bacterium | reverse complement strand
TCGATGAAGCCGACCGCATGTTCGACATGGGCTTTCAGGAGGAGCTCGAGGCGATCTTTGCATTCGCGCCGAAGCAGCGCCGGACCCACCTCATGTCGGCGACTTTTCCGCGTGAGGTGCTGCGACTCGCCGAGCGCGTGCAGAGCAATCCGGTGCACGTCGAAGCGACTCCTCTCGGTGTGGCCAACGCCGATATCGAGCACATCGCGCACTTCGTCGAGCCGAATCGACGTTTCGATGCAATCGTGAATTTGCTGCTTTCGATACCCGATGCGCGCACGATTGTGTTCGCCAAGACGCGCGCGGATGTCGCGGATGTGGCCGACGCGCTCGCCGGTTCGGGTTTTCAGGTCGGCGCGCTTTCGGGCGAGATGGAACAACGCGAGCGCAACCGCTCCATCGAGGGCTTCAAACAAGGCCGCGTGTTGTTGCTCGTCGCAACCGATGTCGCCGCTCGCGGGCTCGACGTCCAGAACGTCGCTCAGGTCATCCACCTCGAGCCGCCGACCGACGCCGACACTTACACCCACCGAAGCGGTCGGACGGGTCGCGCCGGCAACAAGGGGCGGAGCGTCATGCTCGTCACCCAGGGCGATATGTTCCGAGCGCAACGCGTCGCCAGAACGGCCCGCGTATCGGTGCGATTCGAGCCGTTGCCCTCCGCGGAAGACCTCCACGCCGCTCAGGCAGACCGCATCGTTCAGCGTCTCACCGCGCGCTCCGATGATGACGCTGCGGAAGATAAATCACTGGATCCACGTACGAGGGCGCTGGTCGAGCGGTTGCTCGCTGCAGGCTCGCTCGAGCGCACCATCGCACGGCTTGTCACCCAGTCGGGCATCGTTCGCGGGCCAGTCCCGCGTGACGTGAGGACCCTGTCGATGCCGGAGCCCCGCGGAGCTCGCACCCTTCCTCGCCGCGGCAACGAATCCGAGCCCCGTGGTCGCGGTCCCGCGCCTCAGGGTCTCCGACCGAGTGGACCGCCTGCGCATGCGCGCCCGCACGACGGCGATGCGGGTCGGCCTCCGCGTACCCTTCCACCTTCGGGGTGGGTCGGCTTCCGGGTTACGTGGGGTGAGTCGCACGGCGCGGATGCGCGACGCTTGCTCGCGATGGTGTGCCGTCGCGGTGGCATCGCTTCGAGTGATGTCGGTCGCATTCACGTCGGTCGCTTTGCTTCCGAGCTTGAGATCACGAGCTTGGTCGCGGAAAGCTTCGAGGCCGCAACCAGCAAACCCGACCCGCGCGATCCGAAAGTTCGCATCGAGCGCGACCGAGGAGCTGGCGCCCCACCGGCTCCGCGGGGCCCGCGCCCGCGTGGTGAAGACGCTCCGCCGCCGGCTCGTCGTTCGCGCGCCGGAGCGGGTGCCGCTCCCTCAAAGCCGTCGGCTCCCGCGCGTCCCGACACCCGTGTCGACAGTGCAGAGCCCCGCGCTCCCGGCCCTCCCCGCGCTGGGCGTGTTTACGAAGGAGCACCGTCGGCTCCACGTGGCGGTGATGCTCCCCCGAAGCCACGCCGCCGCGGGCGTTGAACCGGGACGCTCAAAACTGCGGCGAAACGCAGTGAAATCCCGATTCTTGAGTTCACGCGGCCGAGCGGGTGAAGGGTGTATGGGTCTCAGCGGAACTGGCGAACGTCGATTTTGTGGCGCTTCAGGTAGGTGCGTACGTGGGCACGCTCCATACCTGCCCGTCGGGCCATTTCTGAGACGTTTCCCCGCGATTCTTCGGCCAGTTGCGTGAAATAATCATTCGCGAACCGCGTTAAAACGTCGCGCTTTGCGTCTTGAAATGGCGCTCCGACGAAGGCTGCTGCGAGGTTCACGGCCTTACCGGTTCCACCATCGTGCTGGATGCCGCCCTCGGTGAGCGCACCGAGATGCGATGTGATGTCGAGCTCTCCGCCCTCGTGGAGCGCATAAGCCACTTGCACGGCGTTGCGCAGCTCGCGCACGTTGCCCGGCCAGTCGTAGCGCATGAGCCTCTCGAGCTGGGTCGTTGTGACGCGTTCGTAGATGGCCTCTCCCCCAAGATCTTTCAGCATGCTGCGGACGAGCAGTGGCACGTCTTCGGACCGGGTTCGCAACGCCGGCAGCTCGACCTTGACCTGTGCGACACGAAAGTAAAGATCGCTTCGGAAGACGCCTTGGTTCACCTGCCGAACGAGGTCGCGCCGCGTCGCCGCGATGACCCGCACGTCAAAAGGCTTGTAAGTTGAACCACCGACCGACTTGACGCGGCGCTCGGATAACGCTCGGAGAAGTTTTGGCTGCACGTCGAGCGGGAGCTCACCGAGCTCGTCGAGGAAGATCGTTCCGCCTTCGGCCTCCTGAAACGGCGAACTATGACGGTCGATTGCGCCTGTGAACGCGCCCCGCTCGTGCCCGAAGAGGGTCGCCTCCGCGAGGGTAGGCGGAATGGAGCCGCAGTCGACGACCACGAACGGTTTTTTGGCTCGTTTCGAGTGGTCATGGACGGCCTTCGCCGCGAGTTCCTTGCCCGAACCCGTCTCGCCGCCGATGAGCAACGTGAGGTCGGTGGCCGCGATTTTCCCGAGTCGCTCAAAGATCTGTCGCATCGCTTCGCTCTGGCCAACGAGTGGTCCGAACGCCGGAATGTTCGACACCGCGACCTTTTCGAGGCCGGCTGGCTCGAACTGTATCGAGGTGCCCCCAATGCGCAGTGTGGATGCCGTTGCAAAGATGATTTCCCCGATGCGAACTTCCCCGACGTAAGTGCCGTTTCGGCTGCCGAGGTCGCGAACGCGGACGCCTTCTTCGGTTGCCAGAAACTCCACATGGACGGCGCTGACCTTCGTATCGTCCACGACGATCTGACACGCGGGGTTTCGCCCGAGGATGACCGGCTCCTGTCCGACCTCGACCCACGGCTCGTTCGGGCTCGTGCGAATGCGACCGCCACGCACGTGAACGCGGTTGCGAGACCCTATCGTGACGTCCATTCGACTCATTGTTTTGCTCTCAGCGGTGTTCCAGGAGGCGCGCGCAAAGTGCGTGCTGTCATGCGTTCGGTTTCAAGCTTTGACCGGCCTCGGTGGCGGTCGAGGATTGAGCCCATTCGACGTCTCCCTCGGTGTTCGTCGATTGAGCGTCGGCAAAGGTCCCGTCGGGTCCGTACGTCGGTTCTCCCTGCGTGCGTGGCGGAGCTTCCCGCCGACGCGTGAGTGCGCTCGGCAAGCACGTACGCCATTCTGCGACGGCCTCTTCGGCCGAGGCGAATCGGGCCTCCGGGTCCCGCTGCAGGGCCTTGGCGAGAAACCGTTCGAGGGCCGCTGGCCAGTGGTCTCGCGTCGCTTCGGAGAGGCTCGGCGCCACCCGGTCGAGCTTCAGCGCGATAAGGGTGCCGGCGTTCGGTCCTTCAAACGGCAAACGACCGGCGAGGGCCCGAAACGCGACCGCGCCAAGCGCGTAAATGTCACATCGCAAATCCACTCGAGCCGCGCCCCGAACTTGCTCGGGTGCCATGTAGGCGAACGAGCCCAGCGTAGCGTCAAACTCCGTCAGGCTCGGCTCATCACGATGCCCCTTGTGCTTGCTCGAGAGCTTTGAGATACCGAAGTCGAGCACCTTCGCTCGCTCGGGCCGTGCCGGATCGCTCGTTCTTTGCAGAAAGATATTCGCCGGCTTCAGATCCCGATGAATAACGCCCGCCCGGTGCGCGGCGGTGAGGCCCAGCAACGTGTCGTCGATGATTGGGCCTACCTCGGCGAACGGCAGGTAAAGTTCCCGCTTCAAGCGCTCGGATAGCGCTTCGCCGTCCAGTTTTTCGAAAATAAGGAAATGCGTCCCACTCGCATCGCGCTCGTGCGCGAGCAGCTTGCACACGAACTCGCTATCGATCGACGCGCAGACCAGCGCCTCGCGCTCAAAACGCGCCACGAGCTCGGGCTTCAACGCGGATTTGGCGAGCAGCACCTTGATGGCGACCTCATGGGAATCGTGTGCCGAGCGCGCCGCCCACACCTCCCCCATGCCACCTCGCCCTAAAAGCTGAATGACCTGGTAGCCCGCAAGGGTATCGCCTGGGTGGATCGCCACTAAACCTGGATCGAGTTAGTACCAGAAAAATGTCAGACTGAGGACCAGGAATGCACGCCTTGTCGCAACTTGGCGCGGGTCTTGGTACGTTTCCTTCGCCATGACCCGCACCGCCGATGATTTGGAAAGTTACCTCAACAGTCTCGACCGCCACTTCGAGCGTGACGGCGATGCGTTCGTCGTGGCGAGCGGCCTCGAGACCACTTCAATTGGACTGCAAGTGCACGATTCTCTCGTCCTCGTGCGTGTCCACATCGGCAAGGTTCCGCCCAGCGCCGAACGGCAGCTACCGCTCTTTCGGCGCTTGCTTGAACTCAACAGCGAGGATCTCGTGCACGCCTCGTATAGCCTCGAAGGCGACGAGATCACGCTCGACGCGGGGCTGCGGCTCGACACCTTGGATTTGGAGGAGGTCGCCTCGGTGCTCGCCGATGTGGACCTCGCGCTTGTCCGTCATGCTCGCCCGCTGCGTGCCCTCGCGCACAGCTGAGCCTGACCATCGTTGAACTGGGTTTATTGCAGTGGTTTATTGAACTGGGTTTATTGAACTGGGTTTATTGCACTAGATCGATTGAACTGGGCTTTTGAACGACGGTTGTGCCTTCAAACTCGACCCTCGGGGAACTGTAAAATGGGAATTTTCGCGCGCCTTTCGGACGTTATCAAAAGCAACCTCAACGACATGATCAGTCGCTCCGAAGATCCGGAGAAAATGCTGAATCAAGTCATCATTGAGATGGCGAACCAGCTCATTGAAGCAAAAAAAGGGGTCGCTGAGGCCATCGCGATGGAGAAAAAAGTTCTCCGACAGTCGGAGGACGAGGCGGCCAAGTTCACGGAGTGGGAGCGCCGCGCCATGATGGCCGTGCGGGCAGGGGACGACGTCCTCGCCAAAGAGGCGCTGCACCGCAAGAAAGAACATGAGGGGCTCGCCACCACACTGAAGGAGCAGTGGGCGAAGCAAAAGACCCAGGTCGAGCAGATCAAGCTGGCGCTCCGCGTCTTGAACAACAAGATCGAGGAAGCCAAACGCAAAAAGCACGTGCTCATCGCGCGGAAGCGCCAGGCGGAGGCTCGAAAGAAAATTCAGGAGACGATGGCGGGCATCAAGAACGCTTCGCTCTTCGAAACCTACGATCGCATGGAGGATAAAATCCTTCAAATCGAAGGCGAGGCGGACGCGGCCAGCGAGCTCGCCGAGGAGTACAGCGGTGACACGCTCGCTCACAAATTCAACGTCCTCGAGCAGACGACTGGGGCCGATACGGAGCTTGCCGAGTTGAAGCGCAAGATGGGCGTGGCGGGTCCCGAGCCGGCAGAAGCGCCGCAAAGGGCGGCCGACGCACCCGCCCTGCGCGTGGCGGCGGCGCCCGATGAGGACTTCGTCGAGCTCAACCAAGCGGAGCAAGCGGAGCTCGCCGCCGCACTCGAAGAGTTGGAGGCGCAGGAGGCAGCAGCCAAGGCGCGCATGAAGCGTTGACGCCTCCGTCTCCGGCTCATTCCGAAGCATTGTCCGTGCTTCTCGAACGCCTGGGCGCCAGCTCCTCGGACGGCCTCTCGGAGGCACAGGTTGAACGGCTTCTCATTTCGCATGGCCGCAATGAGTTGCCGGAGCAACCGGGCGAGCCGACCTGGAAGCGGCTGCTCAATCAGTTCACGAACCCAATCGTCCTCACGCTGCTGGCGGCGGCGGGCGTTGCGCTGGTGGTGGGTTTTCAGGAGGCCACCGGGAGCGTCCTGTCGCGGTTTGCGGATGCGTTCGCAATTCTGCTCATCGTTGCCATCAATGCGGTGATTGGATTTTATCAAGAGCGCCGAGCGGAGGCGGCGCTGGATGCGCTGCGGAAGCTCGCGGCACCGAACGCGCGGATCCGTCGTGCCGGGGTCGTGACCGAACGCCCGGCGGCCGACCTTGTCCCCGGTGATCTCGTCGAACTCGAGGCCGGCGATGCCGTTCCCGCGGATGCCCGGCTCGTACAGACCTTTGGCTTCGCGACGGAGGAGTCGGCACTCACGGGCGAGCCGGTCCCGCGAGTCAAGGATGCGTTGGCGCAGGTTCGCGCTGATACCCCGCTTGCCGAACGCGATACGATGGTCTTCAACGGGACGACGGTTGTGCGAGGTCGAGCGCGCGCCATCGTCACGCACACGGGCGTTCACTCTGAGCTCGGGCGCATCGGCCAGATGATTGCCGATGTCGGCGAACAGAAGACGCCCCTCGAAGAGCGACTCGATGCCTTTGGCCGGGTGATCCTCGGAGGCTGCCTCCTCTTGTCCTTCGCGCTGATGGCGTGGGGCCTCTTGCGCCCGCGACTTCTCGGCGGCCTCGCACGGCCTTGGCATGGGCTTTTGCTGGAGGCCGTGGCACTGGCCGTCGCGGCGATCCCAGAGGGCCTGCCAGCAATCACAACGATCACACTCGCCCTCGGCATGCAGCGAATGGCACGGCGTGGCGCGCTCATCCGCAAGCTTCCAGCCGTGGAGACGCTCGGCGCGGCGACCATCATTTGTTCCGACAAAACCGGAACGCTTACGCAAAACGAGATGACCGTCCGTGCAGTGTACACGTACGGGTGCTGCTACCAGGTGACCGGTGAGGGCTACGAGCCGACTGGCGAGCTCAAAGAGACCGACGGTGACGGGCGGGCGCTCACAAGCCTACCCGAGGCCCTCGACCAGCTGGTGGCCAGCGCGGCGCTCTGCAACAACGCGCGGCTCGAGCAAGTGGCGGAGCGTTGGCGCGTGGTAGGCGATCCGACAGAGGGTGCGCTGCTCGCTCTCGCAGAGAAAGCAGGCGTGCCACCGGCGTCGGTGCGGGCGTGTTCGACCGTGCTCACGGAATACCCTTTCGATAGCAATCGTAAGCGAATGACCATCGTCGCGCGTGACGAACTTGGCCGTGAACTCGTCCACGTAAAAGGTAGCCTCGATGTCCTGTTGCCGCGCTGCGATCGCTGCGTCACGGTTGACGGCGTCGCTTCCTTTACGGACCTGATGAAGGAGGAGACGCTGGCTGAAGCCACCCGGATGAGCGAGCAATCGCTGCGGGTGCTCGCGATTTGTCGGCGTGAACACCTGGCAGGAGTGGCTGGGTTGCCCGCTGACGATGCCGAACAACTCGAGCGCGAACTCACGTTCCTCGGCTTGGTTGGCATGCTCGATCCGCCGCGACCCGGCGTCGCTGAGGCGGTGGCCACGTGCGTTGCTGCAGGGATACGAACCGTCATGATCACCGGCGACGATCGCTCGACAGCCCGCGCTGTCGCCCAGGAGATCGGCATGTGGGAACCCGGCGACGAAGCCATCACGGGTGCCGAGTTGGAGTTGCTCGACGACGCCGCTCTTGACCGCCGCATCATGGGCTTCAAAGTGTTTGCTCGCTCCACGCCTGAACAAAAGCTGCGAATCGTGCGCGCCTTCAAACGCGCGGGGCACGTTGTCGCCATGACGGGTGATGGCGTGAATGACGCTCCGGCGTTGCGCGAGGCGAACATCGGCGTCGCGATGGGAAGGATGGGCACGGAGGTCGCCCGACAGGCTGCGGACCTCGTGCTCGCCGACGATAACTTCGCCACCATCGTTGAGGCGGTGCGCGAGGGGCGAGCGATTTATCGCAACATTCAGAAATTCATCTACTTTCTTTTGAGCGCAAACATGGGCCTTGTCGTGGCCGTTTTCACGGTCTCGCTCTTCCCATCCTGGCCGCCGCTGACTCCGCTGATGGTCCTTTGGATCAATCTCGTCACCAACGGTTTGCCGGCTCTCGCACTCGGCATCGATCCCGCCGACCGCGAGTTGATGGCGGAGGCGCCACGCGACCCGAGCGAGCGGTTGATGATGTTCAGAGATTATCTCGGCATGCTGTTCGTCGGGGTGGTGATGGGCTGCGCGGCCGTTGCGCTTTATGCGTTCGCGCCGCAAACCGAAGCAGGCCTCAACCGGGCCCGTGCGCTGGCGTTCACGTTGCTCGCGGTCTCGCCGCTTTTTCACGCGTTCAGTTGCCGAAGTCCCATTCGTTCGTTGCTGAAATGCCGCCCGCTCGTGAGCATTCCTCTCGTGCTGGCCGTGCTTTTGAGCGCTGGGATCCATCTTCTCGCGGTCCTGGTTCCAAGCTTGCAGCCGGTCTTCCGCACGTTCCCGATGAACCAAGGGGACTGGCTCGCGGTGCTGGCGTTGTCGGCACTTGTCGTCCCTGCGGTCGAGGTGGCAAAGTTCGTCAATCGAGCATGGCTTCGAAAGAAGGGCATCACGCCTTTGTCCATTCGGCGCGGCGCCCTGTGAGCCTCCGGCCTTGGGTGCTGGTTGTCGGTCTTGCGCTGTGGCTTACGGAGTTGCCGGCTGCGGCCCGTCCGCGAGCTCTGCGCTTCACGATGGTGACGGCCGAGCCGGAACTCGATGGCGTGCCTGCCGAGTGGAACGCCGAGTTTCGCGCGCTTTCTTTTCCGGTGCGCGGACGCGCATCTTCCACCCGCGATCTCGCTGCCCGCGCGGCCGTCGCCTACGACGCACACTATCTTTATGTCGCCGCCGAGGTGACCGACGATCGGCTCGTCGCCGGTGGAGATTTCATCGAGCTTCTCATCGGAGTTCCCGGGGGCACCCTCGAGCACGTGCGCCTCTATCCGGGCGACACGGCGCAGGTGCGCGGGGTGGCGAAGAACGGCGCCGGCCGCGTTGTCGAGGGAGCCCGGGTCGTCGAGGCACCGACCAGCGACGGATGGTCGCTCGAGGCGCGCATTCCTTGGATGGCCATCCCGAAGAGCGAACGCATTCGCGTGGGTTATCGCGGAGCGCTCCTGGTTCACGATGCGGACGCCTCCACAACTGAGGAAGCCGTCCTCGCGACAAGCGATTCACTCGTCTATTCCGCCCTGCCGGCGCTCTCCATGGAGGCTGAGCTCAGCCTTGGTGCCGGGCTACTCCGCGAGCGCGCCATCACCGGGCGCCCCAGCTGGAACCTGCTCGGCGACGTCGTGGGTGACGCCCAGCGCGAGCGCGTGCTCGTTTATGATCCCTATCTCGTCGTGCTCGGGCCAGGCTATCGCGCTGGAACTCAGTATTTTTACAAGGATTTCGGACCAGGCGAGCTCGTACTCGTCGCCCTTAGAGACGAGACCGGCGACGGCAAGGACGACATCGTTGTGCAGCGCCACGTGCCGGGGGGCGACCTCGTGGAAGTCTGGAGTTATGCCCCAGGTGCGGAGGTCCCGTCTCTCGCATCGTCGAAGTCCCTGACAGCGAAGGAGCCTCCGGCGAGCGTATCGACCGAGTTCCGCCCCTTGCCGGGCGCTACCGGCGAGCGCGCCACGAAGACGAAGGTGCCGGTCGTTTCGAGTGCGCCCGACGTGAAGGACACGACCACGGCTTCGCTCATCTTTGCACCGAAGCCGCCTCCGCAGGGCGACGCCGCCTCTGGCTACGCGCTCTACAAGGAGCGACGCGGCGTTCTCGGCGCACCTCGCTTCGACCTCAGTGCCAATTTCGCGGAGGACTCACGGGTGGAGCGTCTGGTGGTTCACGGTAACGACATCGTCGTCTTCGGCCCGGGTTTTCGAGGGGGCCGGAGCTTCGCGGCGCTCACGCTCGACGGCGATGCGTCTGTGATTCAGTCCGTGACGGCCCGCGACATCGACGGTGGTGGGACGATGGCAATCGATGTGAAGACGCGAACGGCCGGGGGACTGGGCCTTTCCACTTACCGGATCCGTGCGGGACAGTTCGAACTCGTGCCGGCGATCCCTTGAGGGCTTTCGGCCTCACTCGAACACGCCTCCGAGCCACAAAAAGCGAACGGCGCGGCCCGCGGACCACGCCGTCCCATTCGACGCACGAAGGCGTCAGCTTTCTTCTCGAACCGGGATGATCTGCACGCGACGGCCGATCCCCTTGCCTTCGCTCTTCGTAACGACACCCGGGAACTTCGCCAGCGCGAGATGGACCACGCGACGGTCCTGGGCGCTCATGGGCTCGAAGGTGATGATTTTCCCCTCGTCGATGGCCTGTTTACCGAGGTTTTTAGCCATCTGTGCGAGCGCGCCTTCACGACGTTGACGGTAACCGTCGGCGTCGATGAGCACGTGGCGGCGTGGCAACGTCGGGCGGTTGATCACGCGGTTGCAGATGAACTGAAGTGCCGCGAGAGTCTCGCCTTTCTTGCCAACGAGCCGTGCCGCATCGTTGCCGCTTATTTCGATCCGGATGTCGCTTTCAGGATCTTCTGGCTCGTTCTCCATCAGGTCGACGGTGCAGTCCATTCCCATGCGGGTCAGGACGTCGACGATGAGATCGAGCGCACGATCGCCGCGACCGTCTTCGACAAATTTTTCCTCCGCGGCGACGGTCGGGTCGTTGCCGTCGTCTTCGACTGAGTGAGTGCTTCGGACGTTTGCCGGTACGAGCTCGGTCTGCTCGGCCGACTCCTCCACATTACTGGACATGATCATTCATCCCTTTCCGATATCTACGGTCGTCGTCAGGCCCGTGTCGGTTCGCCCAGACTTTCCTGCTTCTTGAAGTATTTCTCCACGGAGAATTGCTGGATGATGCCAAGCCACGTGTTGGTCAAAAAGTAGATTCCGAGGCCGGCTGGCAGGAACAACATCATGACCGTAAAAATGGTGGGCATCATCCACTTCATCAGCCGTTGCTGCGCCGGATCCCCTTGCATGGGCATCAGGTGCTGCTGAAGAATGCTCGAGACTCCGAGCATCGCCGGGATGATGAAGTACTTTCCGGGAGCGGAAAGATCGGGAACGAACGGACCGAACGGTGTGTGGTACAGCTCGACTGCTGTCTGGAGGGAAGTGTAGAGGGCCCACCAGATCGGCATTTGCAAGACCACGGGTAGACAACCCAACATTGGGTTGGAGACCTTGTTCTTGCGCCACAGCTCCTGGAGCGCAACGCCCCGCTGCTGTGCGTCGTCTTTGTATTTCGCGTTGAGCGCGTCCATCTCGGGCTTGAGCTTGCGCATCGCCATGGTGCTCTTGATCTGAGTGATGCTCAGAGGGAACAAGAGCAGTTTCACGGTGATGGTGAGGAGGCAGATGGCCCAGCCCCATGACGCGACGATGCTGTTCAAGAAATAGAGGTAGCGAACCAGCCATTTGCCGATCGCTCCAAAAGTACCGAGGTTCAAGATGTCGGTCGTCGGGAAGGCGCTCCCGCCGATGTTTGCGAGTGTTTCGCGCTCTTTCGGCCCAACGAACGCAAGCACTCGATAGCTGGCGGATGCGTTCGTAGCCAGCGCCTGCTCGGTGAAGTTGAGACGCGAACGGAAGGTGTGGCCGAACTGAGGGTCCTTCTCTTTGTCCGGGTAATGGGCGGGGTCGAAGATCTCTTCGATCAGCGTCTCGCCCGAGGCCTGTCCTCCCGCCACTGGGATCAGCGCCTTCGCGAAGTAGGCCGTGGAAAGCGACGCGAACGTTAGCGCACCGGGTGCTCTACGCCATTTTTCCGCGGTGAAGCCTTCGTCCGAAAAATCCTTCGCCTCGAAGTCTTCGACACCCCAGCGAACCATTTTTCCACCGGCATTCACCTCGACCTGCGTCTGGAATTCGCTCTGCCGTTGCCATGAGCTCTTCGTGTCCGCGTGGCGGAACCACTCGGCGTTTTCCACCGTGAGGCGATGGGTTCGGCTGTCGCTACCCTTGTTGGTAACTTGCAGCTCGAGCTCGAGCTCGAAGGGTCGGTTTGTGGCCTTGACCGTTTTGATCGCTCGAGTGGTTTCGTTTTCGTAAACAAACGTGCAGCTCGCGTCGGTGTGCGACTCGAGCTTCCAATCCAGATCGTCGACGGGCACCTGCTCTTTTACGGAGCCCGCAGCGGCCGGGAGCCGCAGGACGGTCCGCAAGGGTAGGCGCGAGGGGAGGGTCGTCGTCACCAGGTCGGTGGGTTGCCCATCGTGGCGTGTCCGGTACTTCTCGTCGTCGGGGATGAAGCTTCGGAGCGCTCCACCCTTCGTGGTCAAGACGGCGTGGAAGCGCGGCCCGCTGAGCTTGCAGAGTTGCTCATCGAGGCGCTGCTCCAGCGGGAGGATCGTGTCATCGGCGCGCCCCAGGGGTTGCGTTGAGCTGACCGTCGTCTTGCCTGTGATGGCGGGCCATCCGTAGCTCACGAACAGAAAGACAGCGACTCCGAGGAGCAGCCAGCGCGTCATGCTTGAGCGTTCTACCATGGTCTACGCATGCACGGCGAAGGGGTGATGCCGTGGGCCTGATGGATTGCAGCTGCCTCGATATGCCTTGGCAACTCAATCCCCTTTCAGGAAGGGCGGCGGAGGATCGTAGCCGCCCGGATGAAACGGGTGACACTTACTGACTCGCGTCGCTGAAAGCAAGCTTCCACGAGCGGCACCGTGGATCCGGATGCAAGCGTAGGCGTAGGCCGAGCACGTGGGTTCAAAACGGCACACATTTCCGAATACCGCGCGGATCAGTTTCGACAGCGTCAGTTGGTACGCGCGAACGAAAAAAAGAAGGATCCAGCGCATCGTAGGGGCTCGAAGCGTGCTCCGGACGCCGACCGACCGGATCAGCGTTGCGGGGGTGAAGCGTTCGTGAGTTTCGACGGACGCTTGGTTTTAGCGCGAGCTCGCTCGAGCGCAGCCGTAAGTTCCTGAGCGACCGAGGCGGCTGACACGTCTTGAATGCTCGCCGTTGCAACGACAACCACCTCGACCCCAACCGGCAGCGTGAGGTGCCGAAACCACTCGCGAATCAACCGCTTTGCGCGATTTCGCTGCACCGAACCACCGACCTTTCGGGAGGCGATGATGCCGAGACGCGCTGGACGACCTGGTTCCTCCACCGAACGGTGAAGCACCACGAGTGCGTAGCCGCAGCGGGCCGTTACGCCCGCGCGTTGCACGAGCGCAAAGTCCGTCCGTCGCAGAATGCGCTGCGACCTGGAGAAAACCGCCGGGGCTACTTCTTCCAAGTCGAAACGGTCAGGCGCTTACGGCCCTTGCGTCGGCGGTTGGCAATGATCTTCTGCCCCCCGGTGCTGCTCATTCGCTTGCGATAGCCGTGGGTCCGGGCCCGGCTGAGATTGTGTGGCTGATACGTGCGCTTCATGTCTGAATTCCGTCCCGAAAAGAATGGGGCAAAGACTTAACCACGTACGAGGCCTCGCTGTCAACCCGGCGTCGCTGCAAATCCGCGTCGTCCAGGCCCCGAGGTGCACGGAAGGCGGCGTCGTGCGGGCCCGTACACCCTTCGAAAGAGCCGTTTCATCGCGGACCCTCGAGGCTCGGCGCGCCGGCGTCGGCCCGGAGATACACGTCGAAGTCATCGACGCGCGAGTGCTTCCGGTAGGTCGAGTCCAAGAGGTTCCGAAGTTCCGGAAAATCGTGGTTCAACACGTAGTCGGAGCCGAAGATATTGTCCGTTACGACAGGGAAAACGTCCCCAGATGCGACGACGATGGCTTGCGGGCGATTCGTCAGGAGCTCGCACATCAGCTCACTCCGAGACGCTTGCTGCGCCCAGGCGACGCGCTGGGGCACATTGTAGATGAAGCGACTGGCCGCGCGCACGTTGGCGAGGTCGTAGATCACGGGCTCGAAGCCCCAAACGAAGGCCGAGCCGTTCGCTGGTACATGCTTTCTCAGCAGCTCCGCCACCTGCCGATTGCCGTTGGCATTGACGTCCGCCACCGTCGCGAGACCGTCTATTTTCACGTCGTCCTTCCAACCTCCGGCGACGAGACTCAGGCGGTAGCCGGCGCGTTCCCAGAAACTGCCGGCGAGATCTTTGGTGGCCGTGCGCAGCTGGGCCGCGATGACCAGTGCTCCTATGAAAAGCCAGCTTCGGGCAGTCACCGAAATGCGGCTCGCGCTCCCCAATACAGCCCCGCGTCCGTTTGCCCAGCCCCAGAGCGAGTGCCAGCCGAGTGCGGCAAGGAGCGCTGTGAACGGCCACGTGGCACCGTAATGGTATGGGAAAAATTTCGCCTGCAGCGCGACGCCGACAAGCTGGACCGCGATGATCCCGATGACCAGCGTGACTCCGGTGCGCTTCCATGCGGTCTGCCAAGTTGCGAGGCCGAGCGCCAGCCCAATGGTGAGAATGCTCGCGTAGTTGACGAACCACTCGGTCAGCGATTGATAAAGCATTCCGCGGAGCGTGCGGTCTCGCCAGCTCAGCTCCGTATAATGGGGAGTGAACACGAAGAGCGTCTCGTGCAGCGCGGCGAGTGCACCCTGGGCCCAGAACCAGCCGAGGCACAGCGCGACCGGCAGCACGCCACCGATGAACACGATGGCGACCGGACGCAGCACCGCACGCCAAGGTCTGCCGCCTCGCTTCGCTTCGAAGGCGGCCCACAAGCCGAGGACGGCGCCGCCGCCCGCGAGTGGTGGCTTCAAGAGTCCCGTCATCCCGAAGGCCACGCCGGCGACGAGGTAGCGCCAGGCTGGCAGGGGTTCCTCACGCTCGGTGCGCCCGTTCGGCGTGCATACGCACCAAACCCCAAAGATTGAGAGCATCCCGCCGAAGGTTTCGGGCTGGGCGGTATGCCAAAACTCGAGCTGCGCATGCACGAGAGCCGTCAGCGCTCCGGCCAACCAGCCGATGGTGCGGTCACCCCACCAGCGCCCCGCCATCGTGACCATCGCGGCCACCATGGCAAAGAGCCCGGCTACCTCGATGAGGCGGATCCCCCACTCGCCCGAGCCTGAGAGCAGCCGACCGAGCGCGTAGATAACGAAGATCCCCGGCGGTTTGAAGTCGAACGCATCGCGGTAGGGCATCCCACCTTCGAGGAGCGTACGCGCCACGAGGGCGTAGATCCCCTGATCGCGGCCGTGATGGTAGAGCGCGATCTGCAGGCCGCAAAAGGCGATGACGGCGGCGAGCGCGAAGCGAAACGTCCGGTCGCGTGTGGCAAAAGAGGAGCTAAGCATGGCTTGGTCGGCGGTAGCGCTCTTTTACCTCAGTGGCGCCTCGGGATGGAGTTACCGTCATGCCCCCCGAGACCTGCGATGGAGATCGTCGAAAGCCCTTTCGAACTTCGTGAGCTTTGCAACCGCGTCCGCGCGGCCGGCAAACGAGTCGGCTTCGTACCGACCATGGGTGCACTTCATCGGGGGCATCTGGCGCTCGTTCACGAGGCGAAGCGACGCGCCGACTTCGTCATCGTTTCGGTCTTCGTGAACCCGACGCAATTCGGTCCAACGGAGGACTTTTCGAGGTATCCACGCACGTTCGAGGCCGATCGCCGGTGCTGCGAGGAGGCCGGCGTGGCGGCTATTTTTGCTCCTTCCCGCGAGGCGATGTACCCGTCCGGCGAGGAGACGCGCGTGACCGTAGGCATCACGGACAAGCCCCTTTGCGGAGTGCACCGACCGGGTCACTTCGAGGGTGTCGCCACCATCGTGGCCAAGCTGTTCGCGCTCGTCGGTCCGGCCGTTGCGGTATTCGGTCGCAAAGATTATCAGCAATGGCGGGTGCTTGTTCGCATGACGGCCGACCTGATGCTCCCCGTCGAGGTGGTTGGGCTTGCCACCGTGCGCGACGCCGATGGTCTTGCCATCTCGTCCCGCAACCGTTACCTGTCCGAGAGCGAGCGAGTTCGCGCCTTGTCGCTCGCGCGCGGTTTATCCATGGCGGTGGTTGCTTTCAACGGGGGAGAGCGCAGGGCGGGAGCCCTTCGACGCATCGTCGTCGCCGAGGTCGAGCCGATGGCGGACAGCATCGATTACGTCGCGGTGGCCGAGCCCGAGGGGCTTCAACCGTTTGAGGAGGACGCGCTTGTCGGTGGGCGCGCGCTCGTGGCCATCGCTGTGAAACTTGGAGTGACTCGGCTCATTGACAACGTCGTTCTAGGCGAAGACCCCGCCCCCATTTGAATCATGATTCATCCAGGAAAACTTATCGTCGTCGAGGGTATCGACGGTGCCGGAACCACCACCCAAATCGAGCGTTATGCCGAGCATTTGCGGCAAAAAAGACGTGTTGTGCGCATCACGCGGGAGCCGAGTCAGGGTCCGATAGGCACGATGCTGCGCCAAGCGCTCGGTGGCCGCGTTCAGCTCGGTCGGGCGCACCACTCCGAGATCATGGCGCTCCTGTTCGCGGCTGACAGGCTCCATCACCTCGCGACCGAGATCGAACCATGGTTGCGCGACGGCGCGGTCGTTCTTTGCGACCGTTACGACCTGTCGAGCATCGCTTACCAGACGGCCACGGCAGCGGCTGAGCTCCTTGAGCGCGTGGACTTCGAAGCGTGGGTGCGCACGCTGAATCGTTTCGCGCTGAGGCCAGACCTCACCGTCATCGTGAATGTCACGCCGGCGGTTGCCGAGGCACGCCGTCGTTTACGCCCCGGAGCGCCCGATATTTACGAGTATTCCGAGCTTCAGACGAAGCTCGCCAGCCTCTATCGGGACGCCGAACGAATCCTGCCCAACGATCGAATCGTGCACCTCGACGGCGATCCCTCGCTTGACGAAGTGAGCGCTGCCCTCTCTGCTGTCCTCGATCCGTTCGTGCTCGGCCAGTAAGGGCCTGCGGGCCGCCCGCGCTCAGTTGCAGGCGGCGCTGGCGATGAACACGTCGTCGATATTCCACTGCGACACGTCGAACGCGGCACTGCCCGTCTTGAAGCCAAAGCGCACGCGAAGCTCGGCGTTCTTGTGCGCTGTGAGGTCGTAGCTGACCTTCGTCCAAGCCGTGTCTTGGACGCCTGGGGACATGCCGCTCAAGTAAATGCCGACCCAAGTCGCGCCGTTCCAAACTTCAATCGCATTTTGCATGTACGGGGTGTAGTCGCTGTTCAGCCAGCGATAGAACTCGAAGTAAACGCTGGGCGCATTCGCCGTGTTCACAGCCGGGCTCGTCAACCAAACGAAATTGTGCGGCGTCACCGTTGACGCCAAGCCGCCGATAACGACGCCAGCCACGCCATTGTTCAGGTTCGCGAGCGTGTGATCGACCGCGGGATCCGGATTCCCGTAGTCGCCGTCGATCGATTCTTTCGCCCCGCCGATTTCCCATTCGTCACCCAGGGTCCAGCCGGCCGCGTTGCTCGCGAACTCCTCGAAGAGGTAGACGTCAATGCTCGATGTGCCGCCCTTGCACGCGCCGAGCGTGCACACGGTGTTGCTCGTGCAGCCGAGGGCATCGTCGCAAGCCTGCCCTTCGTTGACCGGGGTTGCGACGCACTTGCCGCTCGCATTGCAACTGCCGTTGTTGCAGCCATCGGTCGCCTCGGCGCACTTG
>CANMZR010000047.1 GCA_947502375.1 Polyangiaceae bacterium | reverse complement strand
CACCTGCTCCGCAGCCACTCACCTCGTGGATCCCACAGGTGAGTGGCTGCGGAGCAGGTGGCCCGAGCACTCGCGATGAGCCTACCGGTGTCTTTGTCGCCGACGAGCGTTGCCGCGAGGGCCATGGCCTCGAGTGCCGTGAGGTAAAGGCCGGTCGTGTAAATGAAGGTCCCCGGAAAACGAAAGGTGTCGTAGCTGCTGCCGCCCACGGGGACGCCGTCGTCGTTGCGCAACGCGAGTACATGATTGAGCATGTGCTTGAGTTCGGGCCACGACGATTCGAGCCACGCCCGATCGCCCGTCGCGCGAGCCAGCCGCGTCAACTGCAAGATGCAAGAGAGGGTGAGGTCAGGCCACTCTTCATCGACTAAAAACCCTTTGACCTCGACGGGGCGGCCATAGGGAACAGCGTCGGTGCCCAGGGCTAGGTCGCAGTTGCCGGTGCCGTGAGGGATGGAGCCTGCTCGATGCAAAGAACGAAATGCATCGACCTCTGTCTTGTCGAGTTGCGGAAAAAGCGCCGCTGTATACACGTGAGACGCGAGCCGCTGATCGTTCGTGCCGGTCAAACCGCCGAACCACCATCGCCACGCGCTGCCTTCAATGGTGTGCAGCGTCCCTTCTTTCGGAACGACGCTATTGACGACGATCGGGGCGGCGCTGTTGGCCACCGCGCGGGTCAACCATACGGGCAACGTGCTGTCTTCCAAGACGACGAGGGCGGCCTCGGCATCGACGGCGAGTTGTTTTCGGTCGCGCAGCGTGCGCTCAGCGATCGCGCGCACGGCGTCTTTTTCCGGGGTGAATCGCTCACTGATGCGCCCGACGCGTTCCGGTGTTTTGCGGTCGATGCCCGCGACCACGTGATCCGGAAACCACCAAGCCAAGACGAATTCGATGCTGGCTTCGCCGTGGGCCGGCACCGAGACGCGTGCCGAGGTCACGATGGTCTCGGGCGTGGAGTTCGTGGCAACCGTCACACCGTCGTATTCGAGCGCCGCCAGCAACCAGGCTCCCAACGCTGACGTCGCCGGATGGAGCGGCCTTGCGCCCGGCGCGCGAGCCTCGATGCCGACCAAGGTCTCGCCTTCGAGGAGCTTCGACCGAACCTGCGCGAGCTCAACGACGGCTGGCTGCCTGAAGCGGGAGCGCCCATTCAATCCGCGGAAGCGTTTTTTTGCATCGCTGAAAATTCCCGTATGTCCCGACCCGCCGAGCCCAATGGCGTGTTGCCAAGAAAAGGCCACCGTGGCGTCCACCGCATGGGGTTTTGGGTTTTGCAACGTCACGCGAAAAAGAGCGGCCGGTCGGCTCGAGGCTTCGAGGTCGTGGGGAATGAGGGCGGTCCAGCCGCTCAACGTGCCGGCGGGGATCGCGAACGATGCGTCGGCGAAGGTCATCGAAAAAAAGGGCCGGCGACCCTTGAAAACGGTCCGCGCCACCGGTCGCAAACCACCGAGCGGGCGACGCGAAAGCACGCGCGAGGCACCATCGACCTCGAGCGAGAGGAAGGATTGCGGCAAGCACTTGATGGGCGCCATCCAGTTGCCGTGAGCGAATTGCCATGAAAAGCCTCCGTCGGTATCGACGCTGAAGCCGCCTCCGCCGACTGCGCCAACGGGGAAGCCTCGCCACACCTGTCCGTCGATGCCCGCGTCGTCATCCACGATGACCGAGCGACGCCAGGGCTGGGATCGCAGTGCCGATATGCCTGAGATCGCCGTCTCGATGGACCACCACGGAATGGGCTTCAAGCTGCTCGCGGTCTCACGGCAAAAACCATCGGTTGACCCTTGCCTCGTGGACGAGCTGGGCAAGGCGAAGCCCCACTTTCCCTGGCATTGGCAGGAACGGCAATCCTTGTTTGTGGGTGGGGTAGCTTTGAGGTCCAGCACGGCGGCGAGCGGTGGCCGCGTCGATAACTGACCGCGCCGCACCCGGCGTCGGCGTGCTCACGTCCCACGCGGCGAACGCTCAGTAAATCGAGTAAATCGCGCAGGGTGCGGTGGTGCACTTCGGATCGCGTCCCGTGTCGAGGTAGCGAGCGTCGTGGATCTTCTTTGAGCTCGAGAGGCCCATCGTCCCGATGAAGCCCAGGCTCAGAATCGTCGCGACACTAGGGCCACCGGCCGTGCCCAACTGGCTCGCGAGGGTCTTTTCGAGCTCAGGCTTTTGCCCTTCGATAACCGATTGAACGGCGTCGTTGAGAAGCTTCTTAAAGGCGTCTCCGTCACTGGCAACGGCGATGCTCCCGATCTTGATGGTGGTCTTCTCGTAAGAGAACTTATCCGTCTTGGTGCTCGGTGCGCCGTAGAGGATCGACCCTTTGATGCCCTTCAGTGTGATCGTGAAGTTGCGATCGAGGCCCACGCATTCGTAACTGATATCGACGGCCTTGGTGGATTTGACGCTCAGGTCATCGATGTCGAAACTCACCCTAACGGCGAAGACATCTCTCGACGCCGTCGGGCTCTCGAGTGTGGTGACGAAGTTCTTTATCCGGATGTCCTGCTTTATCTCGAAGTCCCCCTTGAAGCGAAGGGGCGCGGTGCCGTTCGTCGCACCCTTGAGTGAGATCGGCACCTCGGCTTGGTTGACGAGGCACTTCTCGCCGTTCGCCGTGTCCTTGTCGAACGGGAAGGCGGATTGGACCGGCGTTGTGAAGCCGCTCGTGGGCATCGACTTTTGAGCCGTGGCCGCCTCGTAAGCTTTTTCGTGAATGGCGTTGGCGACCGTTCCAGCAGGTAGCTTCGATGGGGTCTTCGCTGGTGCCTTGGCGACGGCGTGAACGCTCGAAAAAAGGCAGGACAGGGCAGAAATAGCAGCAAAAATACGATGGTTTTTCATAGGGCGCGCCGTGGGTTGAAGGTGTCTTTCTAGCCTGACGCGGCGCACCCTTCAAGAGGGTGTTCACGTCCGTTTCCTGCTTCGGAAAGGCTCACCTCGCGCGGTTGCGAAAGGGCTTTCTGGTGCGGCAAGCCGTGGCCCTGGAGCAAGGAAAACTTTGAGTGGCCGTGGTATCCTCGGGGGCTTGATGAGTACGCATGATGACGCGCCGCCGCCGCTCTCGGTGCCGAGTTTTCCGGTGCCCACGGGTCGCACCGACTCGCCTCGGATTCTTATCCTTTACGGCTCGCTTCGCGAACGATCCTACAGCCGGCTGCTCGCCGAGGAGGCGGCGCGGATCCTCGAGGGGCTCTCGTGCGAGGTGCGTTTCTTTCATCCCCACGACCTCCCGATCAAAGCCCCCGGTCACGATGGCCATCCCGAAGTTCAGCGCTTGCGCGAGCTTTCCCTCTGGTCGGACGGGCAAGTGTGGTCCTGCCCCGAGATGCATGGGGCGATCACCGGCGTGTTCAAGAATCAGCTCGATTGGATCCCGCTCGAACTCGGCGCGGTTCGGCCCACCCAGGGTCGTACGCTTGCGGTCATGCAAGTGTGTGGTGGCTCGCAGTCGTTTAATGTCGTCAACACGTTGCGGCTGCTTGGGCGTTGGATGCGGATGCTTGCTATTCCGAATCAATCATCGGTCCCGAAAGCCTACGAGCAGTTTCACGAGGACGGCCGCATGAAAGATTCCGCGTACCGTGACCGCGTCGTGGACGTGATGGAAGAACTCTACAAGTTCACTTGGCTCACCCGAGATATTCGGGAGTTTCTCGTCGATCGGTACAGCGAACGACGCGCGGCTGCCGCGAAGGCTCTGGTGAGGGCGTCCGAACCGCAACCGTGAACATGGGCCCGTTAAAATTGGGCCTTTTGCGCCGACCGCATCGCTCGCGACGTCCGCTCAGGTGCTGGATGGGCGCTCGGACGAGGCTTCGTGTAAGAACATGGTCGTGAACGTCGTGCTCATCGTGCTCGCGGTCCTGGTGGGTCTGGTTCTCGCGATCTGGGCGCATCTGTGTTTTTGGACGCGTAGGCTCGCTCTCCCGATGCCCTATGGGTCGTCCGAGGAGTTGACGATGCCCGATGGGGCGACGATTGTGCTCCGTCGCCTAGCGCGCGTGCTCGGCTCGAAACGGAGCGTGGGCCCACCTGTGTTGCTGGTGCACGGCCTCGGCGCGAATCATCGCAACAACGACCTGCACCCTGAGTTTTCGCTCGCGCGCTACCTCGAGAGTCAGGGCCGTGACGTGTGGCTCGTGACCTTGCGAAGCGGGCGACCCACCCGTGGGCACCAGCGGCGGCAGGTAAGGTTTGAGGCGATGGCGTTGCAGGACGTGCCGCTCGCGATCGCGGCTGTCCGGGAGCGAACGGGCGCGCCTGCCATCGATTACGTGGGCTTTTCAATGGGCGGCATGCTGCTTTATGCAGCCCTCGGTCGCTCGGTCCCCGAGGTGTGGTTGCGCAGCGCCGTCCTCTGTGGCTCACCCGGGCGGGTGGGTGCCGGACGACCGGGCCTGAAGCGGACAGCCGCGCTGCCACGTGGACTCGTACCGGGGCTACGGCTGCGCTTTTTGTCGCGGCTCGTCGCGTTTGCGTCGGAGTGGTTTCCGACTCGCTTTCACCAGGTTACGGTGAATTTTCGAAACGTGCCGCGGGGGCTTATTCGGGCGGCCCTCGTGAACCTGGTGGAAGACATCCCGGCGTCGCTCAATGCGGATTTCGCAGCATTTTCTTTGCTCGGAG
Source organism: Polyangiaceae bacterium (assembly GCA_947502375.1). Lineage (GTDB taxonomy): Bacteria > Myxococcota_A > Polyangia > Polyangiales > Polyangiaceae > SYFR01. The sequence goes on along the minus strand of CANMZR010000047.1, from coordinate 12,691 downwards.
AGGCCAGTGTGGGTGGCGTGCCAACGCTCGCAGGCCTCGCCACCGTCAGCGTGCCGGCACTTTTTGTCGCTGGCAGTGTCGACAAACTCGCGTCGGTGCGTTCGGTAGAGCGCGCCTTTGATGCCTGGGCGGCGGAGCGACCCGAGACCCCGAAACGGCTGGTGCCTTTCGGGCGTCCGTACGGACACCTTGAAGATTATGGCCACGGGGACCTCGCCTTCGGAAAGCACGTCGTGAGGGAGCTCTTCCCGATCATCGAAACGTTCTTCGCCGAGCCGACTCTCGTCGTCCCGGAACGGCCCGTCAGCGAGGCCTGAGCGCCGAGGGCAGACCGCGCCGTCCATGACGCCGGACGTTCACCAGCCGTTGGCACGCCCGAGCAGCTTGCCGGTGATGTAGACGATGAAGCCGCGCGGCAAGACGGTGCAGAAGAACGCATTCAAGGTGTTGATGAACCCGGGCACCACGGCGCGTTTGCGCGCGAACATGGCGCGTAGGCCGACGCGCGCCACGGTGTGGGCCGAGAGCACGGAGAGATTCATCAAGGCTGGCGTCTTCGCATGGGCAACCTCGTTGAACTCGGTCGTCGTGATTCCGGGGTAGACGGTCGTCACGCTCACACCACGGCCTCGGAGCTCGAAACCGAAGGCCTCGCTGAAGCTCATCACGTAGGCCTTCGTGGCGGCGTAAGCGCTGACGTAAGGGGAGGGAAGGAACGCGGCGGCGGACGCGACGTTGAGGATGTAGCCACGCCCGGCTTGCGCCATTCGCGCGCCGAAAAGCTGGGTAAGCTCGGTGAGGCTCGTCACGTTGAGGCTCACCATCCGGTTGACTTCGAGAAGGCTCATCTCGAGGAAGCGTCCCTGCATTCCGTAACCGGCGTTGTTCACCAGCACTTCGACGTCGACGCCTTTCGCTTGCAAGGCCCCGAACACCTCGGAGGCGGCGCCGGGGATGGCGAGGTCTTGCGCGAGGCTGAGCACCTCGATTCCGTGGGCGCGAGTCAACTCCTCGGCGAGCGACTCGAGACGCTCCCGACGGCGTGCGACGAGCACCAGTGGATAGCCCTTCGCTGCGAGTTGGCGCGCAAGTTCGACCCCGATCCCACTGGATGCGCCGGTGACGAGAGCGTGACCTCGAAGGCGTGCGAGGGTGTTCGTCAACCGGGCTCCGCGCCCCGGCGTTTTCTTGCGGGCGCGTCGATGGGTTGGATCGGCAGTGCGACCTTGTGATGGTGAAGGTGGTTTGCCGAGAGGCTCCAGTCCTCGTAATAGGTTCCGAAAAACCGATCGAACACCGAGAACGCGGCCGCGTGGTTGATGAGGTTCCCGCGCTTGCAGTGATGGAGCTTGTGGGCGTGGTTGTCCATGAAGATGTAGCGCAACCAACCGACGTTGTAGGTGACGCTCGTGTGGTCGGTCGCCTGCAAAAGAAGGATGAGCCCGTAGGCGACCCACGTCGCGGCGAGGTCCATTCCGAGGACATACGACAGCACGATGATCGAAGGCTGGAACTGGCTGAACGACGTGTCGATCCACGACGACTGGTTGCCGCGGAAGAAGTCCAGTTCGGTGACCGAGTGGTGGGCCGCGTGCTGGCGTCGGTAGAACCGCGCGATTGGGTTGGAGCCCTTGCTGTGGCTCAAAAGCCGATGAATCACGTAGTAGCCGAAGTCAGTCCCGACCGTCGCGATGGCGATGAGCCACCAGCTGTTGCTCACGGTCCGATGGAGCGGCACGTGCCGGAGCAACCACCAGCCGCCGGTGACGAAGCTGCCCGCGACGAGAACGCCCTTCACGAACACCATGAAGAGACCGTTGAAGACCTCGCGCGTGGTCGCCTTCGGCAGGTCGATGGAGGCTCCGTACTTCTCGCCGAGCAACGTCAGCGGAATAAAGACGACCGACACGGCAAAGAACGTCCAGATAGCACTCGCAGTCGAAACCCCGACGAGTGCGAGTAGGACGACGTAAAAAAAGGGCGAGCCGAGATGCCCGATGCTGCCGACGAACGCATTCCCCATCTGTTCGGGAGGCACGTTCGGGTGCGGCAATGTCACGTAGGTCTGCGCCATCGACTACGGAATGTAACACGTTCTATTTTGGCGTTGCGTCAAAACTCCGCGCGAATAGGACGCGCGGATAAGCCTGACGCTCGGCCGGGGCAACGACGTCCTGAAAGCCTTCGGAGCCCGCGTCGCCTTCGGAGCCCGTGTCGTTTGCAAAAAAACGACGCGGACGTGGACCGCGGGGAATTCCCTTCAGTCCTCGGTCCGCAACCGAGGCTCGGCCGAGTTGTGCGAGCGCCTCAGCCGAAAAGGTGCTGCACGCCTTCACGCTCTTCGGTGAGTTCTTTCAGGGTAATCCCGATGCGCTCGCGCGAGAAGGCATCGATCTCGAGACCCTTGACGACCTCCCACTTGCCGCCCGCGCAAACGCAGGGAAGCCCAAAGATCATGCCCTCGGGTACGTCGTATGCGCCGTCCGAAACGACGCCCATCGTGACCCACGCGCCGTTCGTGCCGTGGTTCCAGTCGCGCATGTGGTCGATGGCGGCATTGGCTGCCGAGGCGGCCGAGGATACGCCGCGCGCATCGATGATTGCGGCGCCGCGCTTGCCGACTTTCGGGATGTATTCGTTGCGGTACCAGGCCTCGTCGAGGACTGTCGGTGCCGCATTGCCCGCGATCGTGGTGAAGCGAATGTCCGGGTACATCGTCGGGGAATGGTTGCCCCAAACGACCATGCCGCGGATCTCCGTGACGGGCACGCTCGTCTTGACGGCGAGCTGCGAGATGGCGCGGTTGTGGTCGAGCCGCATCATCGAGGTGAACGCCGTGCGCGGCAGGCTCTTCGCCGTGTTCATGGTGATGAGGGCGTTCGTGTTGGCGGGGTTGCCAACGACCAGTACCTTGACGTCACGGGAGGCCACCTCGTCGATAGCGCGGCCCTGCTCGCTGAAGATCTTTGCGTTTTCGAGCAACAGGTCCTTGCGCTCCATGCCCGGTCCGCGCGGTCGTGCGCCGACGAGGATCGCCTGCTCGGCGTCCTTGAACGCGACCTTCGGGTCCGCGGTGCCAAACATTCCGTTAAGGAGCGGAAAGGCGCAATCCTCAAGCTCCATCATCACGCCTTTCAGCCCCGCTTGGGCCTTGTCCATCGGCAACTCGAGCAGCTGCAGAATGACGGGCTGGTCCTTGCCGAGCATCTCGCCGCTGGCGATACGATAGAGCAAGGCGTAACCAATCTGTCCGGCGGCGCCGGTCACTGCAACTCGAACGGGGGCTTTGGGCATCGGGATTTTCTCGTCTGGGTAGGGCGCAGCGACAGCCGCGCGGGTTGGCGCATCCGTAGCGCCATTCGCGTGGGAGCGTCAACGGCAACGACGGCTGACCGGCGACAAGGGCGCTCCCGCCGGGTGCCGAGCGACGAAAACGCCGCTTATGGGTCACTCCACGTCGGTGATGAAGTTGGCGCGCGAACGCCGAACCTTCTTCGCCTTCATGAGCCAGTCGTTTTCCGCATCGCGGTAGCCGAGCGCCATCAGGGCGACGCTCCGGAGTCCTTTACAATGCCGTGCGGAACGCGATGCTGTACCGCGCGCGGCAGACGGGCGCTGTGTACGTCGAGGTTCCGGTGCCGCTTCCGATCGTGCGGCCGGAGAGCGTCATCGAGGCCATCGTCGCGGCCTTGACTGAAAAGACGCGGCTGGTCGTCATCGATCAGGTGACGAGCCCAACCGCCCTCGTCTTTCCCGTCGAACGGCTGGCTCACGAATGCCGGCTCCGCGACGTGGAGTTGCTGGTCGACGGCGCGCACGCGCCCGGCATGCTCGAACTCGATGTCGATGCGCTGGGTTGCACCTACTGGACGGGGAACCTGCACAAATGGTGCTGTGCGCCGAAAGGGGCTGCCGTCCTGTGGGTCGCGCCCGAACGCAGAAAGGACATTCACCCGGTTACCATCAGTCATTTTTTAGACCAGGGCTTCACGAAGGAGTTCGACTGGCAGGGCACCCGTGATCTCGCTGCTTGGTCGGTCAGTGGGCAGGCCATCGCGTTTTTCGAGTCGTTTGGTTGGGATAAGGTACGAGCCTACAATCGGGAGCTCGTAGCGTGGGCCCACGACCTTTGGTGCGAGCGTTGGGACGTCGAGCCGGTCTCTCCGCGCGACCACGCGATGCTCGGTTTCATGGCGACGGTGCCGCTGCCATCCGAAATTGCCGAGCGCTTCCCGACGCCGCTTTCCTTTCAGAAGCATCTCTATGCGGAGCATCGCATTGAAGTGCCGATCGTTCCATTCGGTGGGCGCTGGCATGCCCGAGCTTCAGCGCAGATATACAACCTCCCCGCGCAATATGAAGAGCTTGCAGCGGTCGTAAGAGCGCACGCGGGAAGGTGAGGCCCTCTTTGTCGAGCGCCTGACTCGCTCCCCAATGACTCGCGCGATTCAGGGACTCGTGCGATTCAGGGACTCGTGCGATTCAGGGACTCGTGCGATTCAGGCTCGGAAAACACCGCGCAAGCCGGATGGGCTCTGAGCGCGGCATCGCGAACTCACTTGCACATCGGATTCATTTTCAGCATGTCCGTTGCCGTTTTGCACGCACTCTCGGTTGCCGCGCGGGTGTCGGAATTCTTCAGAAGTTCCTTGAAGCTTTGCTCCTGGGCCTCCGCAATCGCCTTTCCTGCTCCGAGCTTCGACATGCATTTGTTGTTTTCGGCAAAAAACTCGTCGCACACTTTGCTGCTCGAGCTGCAGCCGGCGACTCCAAAAAGTGCCCCATAAATACTGACGACCGTTGTCAAAAGTTTGATTTTCATCTTTGTTCCCCTTACGTGAATGTAATGCCCTGTGTACCGTCCACCAGCAGAATGCTGGGTCGATGGCGACCGTTTCGCGGCAGAGCATCGCATAGCCAAATAGAGTTCGACTACTTTTTACGATGGCTGGTCGTGCGTGGCGGCATAAGACGAGGATTGAGGGTGCGCCAATGCACGCGCTCAGACGATGGTCTGAGTGCACGCCCGCTTGGGCTTGCTCAGCGCCGCAGCATGCTTAGCGCCGCAGCGCGCTCAGCGCCGCAGGGTCACGGGTTCATCGGACAGCACTCCGGTCGCTCCGGCAAGGAGATGAACCACGGCGGTCCGGTGGTCCACGCCGGCCACGAGCCGAATGGCGCGGAGGTCCGGGTCATTCGCGAGGAGGTGTTCCCACCGCGCATCGAGGGCTTTCCAGTCGGCCGCATCGATTCCCACGAGCGCGATGGCCTGGAGCCAATGTGCCGGGGCGTGGTCGCGGACGGCGCACAATGCTGCGTAAAGATCGACGTCGGCGGCGGGATCTCCCGTTCCTCCCGCGTAAGGCCGGGCCGCCCGCTGTGTTTCTTCGGATCCCGTTTCCGTTGGCGGAGCCTGGTTCTTTGACCATGGAAAGGGGGTCAGCCGTGCGGGCTTCGTCCGTACCGTGACGGGCGGCGAGGCTTTGCCCGCAAGGGCTGTCAGTTTTTCTGCGACCGCGGGATCGGCCGCGGCGCGTTCGTTCCAGCGCCGTCCGAGTCGGCCGAGGTCCGACGCTCGAAGGCCGAGGGCCTCGATGATTTTCGCAGGCTCCTTCGCGGTCGCGAGCTGACCGAGCAAGCCCGCCCAAGCGGCTGGGTCGCGGTCGAGTGGCTCGACCTCGCGGGAGAGGTGGTCCTCCGCGCGTCGGCAGGCAGCCGCGTAATGAATTTGCCGTTCGAGCGTGCCCGCAATCGCCGTTCGCCAGGCCTGCTCGGCGGCCGGCCAGTTCGCCGGGTCGAAGCCTTCTTGTGCGAGCGCATCCTGCAACGGGAAGCCTTCGTCCCGTGCGGTGGCGATCCCTGCATATTGCTCGAGCGTGAGCTCACGGAAGGTCTCGATCGGCTTCACTTTGCGAAGGCTTCTTCACGGAGCCGTCGCGCGAGTCCGCGTCCGACCGCGCAGTGAGCCAAGGTCCTCGTCATTTGCTGATATTTCCAGGCGGCAAGCTCACCGAAAAAGTCACCAGCGGCTCGTTGCCGGGGCCGAGATTGAGCTGCGACAGCCGCGCCGTCGCACAGCTCACGAAGTTCGGAAAACGCGCCGCCGCTCCGCCAACAGAGACCGCTACTGGGACGTCGCGGTCGTTCAACCGCAGCGAGACGCTCGCGCTCGACGCGCTGTTGCTGAACTCGGCGGCGCCTTCGTTATCCTTCCAGCAGCCGAGCACCGACGCTCTTGCGCTACCGAGCTTGTGGCCACCATCGGAAGCCGGTCGCAGAGGCGCGCTCGCGGTGGTGTTTCTAGCGGGGGCGGTCCCCGCGGCCGACGCCGAGTTGCTGACGCCGGTGACAGGACCTATGCCCGCACGCGCTGTGACGTCGCCAGGAGGGGTGCCAGGAGGGGTGCCAGGAGGGGTGCCAGGAGGGGTGCCAGGAGGGGTGCCAGGAGGGGTGCTCGTTGCGGAGGAGAGCGCGAGCGGCAAGGGTTCGGTTTTCGATTCAGGACTCGGCGGTGCGGCGCTCACACGGGGCACCGATTGCCGCGCGGCGAACCATGCGCCTCCCGCCGCGATGGCCATGAGGGCGGCGATGTGGCTTGGTGCGAATCGCCGTCCAGGCCTCCCGTCCGCAAGTTTCGATGGCGAGCCACCCGGATGGCTCCTTGCGTGACTTGTTTGAGTGTCGTCGACGCCGTGGTGCAGGGCTCCCGCCGCGTGCTCGGTGACGGCTTCTGCTGGCACAGTCCGCGCTCGGGCAGCGACGGAAACTGGCTCCGTTCGTTCCGGAAGTGCGGCTGCGGGAGCGGACACGTGCGCTTTGGAACCTTCGATTAATTGCTGGGTATCCATCATTCCGTCGACGAAATTCAGCGCCGCGGTTTCGCTCATCGGAGAACGGTTCGCGGCCGCGTCGCGGAAAGCGTCAAGAAACTCCTTGGAGGTTCGAAAACGCTCATCGATGTGGCGCGCGAAGGCCTTGGCGAACCAGGCGTCAAGGGCCTTCGGGAGCTCCGGCTTGCGCTCGAACATCGGGTGGTAGGCCCCGCGGTCGATTGCGAGCACCAAGGCGGGAAGCGTCTCTCCCTCGAATGGGACTGCACCGGAGAGGCAGGCATAAACAGTCGCCGCGAGTGCCCATAGGTCCGCGCGAAGATCGACGTTGCGCGAGTTGATGAGCTGCTCGGGGCTCATGAAGTGGGGCGTGCCGACGATCGTTCCGGTAGCCGTCATGTCGAGGTTCGCGTCAACGACCTTGGCGATTCCGAAATCGAGGACTTTCACCAGCAGCGGCTCGCCCTCATCGCGTGCGACGAGGAACAGGTTCGCCGGCTTGATGTCCCGGTGAACGATGTTTGCGGCGTGTGCTTTTCCGAGAGCGCTCGCCGCTTGAGTGACGATCGCGAGCACCTCGTCGAGCGGGAGCGACTGACGATGCTTGAGTTGCGCCGCCAGATCCTCGCCCTCGAGGAATTCCATCACGATGTAAGGCGCACCCCATGGCGCGACGCCCACGTCGAAGATCTGCACGACGTGCGGGCTCTTGATCTTCGCGACCGCGAGCGCCTCGACCTCGAAGCGCAGCCGCAACTCCTCGTTATCGAGGTGGCAACTGAGCAAAAATTTGACGGCCACCTCACGACGAAGCTTGTCATTCGATGCCACCCAAACCTGGCCCATGGCCCCTTCGCCGAGCTTGCGGACGAGCCGAAGGTTCGGGGTGAGCTGGGTCCCCGAACTCAGTTCGGGCGCGATGTCTGGTGGCATTTGGGCGCTCTTGGGGACGCTCCGTTATTCGAAGCAATTTGTTCACAATAGCATTAGCTTCAGTCACACCCAAGTGAGTCATGTTCGCTTCGTGTCGAGTGGTTCCGTCGAGTGCGGCTCGTTCGCCTGGTGGTTCGATGGAGCCTTCGGCGCGACGATTGCCGTCAAGGTGACGCTCGTGCTTGGTGCGGCTGGCATCGAGTTCTTGAACCCCGCGGAGCCCTTCGTCGTGGGGGCTGACGGTGATCTCGTTCCGCACCTCGCCGAGGCCGAGGTGCTGAGCGTGGGCGCAACGAAAATGGGGATCCAGCGCTTGCGGGTCGTGTCCGCGGGGCAGGTTGTCATCGATGTGCTCGGACCGGAGGGCCCCCGAATTCGCAGTGCGCCGTCCGAGGCTCTCCTGCAGTGCCTCGACGCGGATCCGTTGCAAATTCCCAGCGACTTTGACTTCGCGTACTTTCAAGCGGCGCCAGCCGAACAACGTTTTGCCGGGCGCTTCCTCGGCGACGAGACCCTCGTTATCGACGATGCCTCCGGTTCGAGGTCGGTGGTGCTGCCTTCGGTTCGAGTGGGCGCTCGGCTCTTCAGCCCGGACCGGTCCGGCGCGTCGTTGGCGTTGGCGTGCGAGCGTTTGTGGCTCGATCACGAACGCGGTCGAGTCTCGCTCGTGTTTCGCGCCTGCGTTGGGCTCCCGAGCACGGGGAACCTCGTCATCGCCGTGGACGTGGCGCTTGGCGACAAGGTCGTGCACAGCCCGCAGCTCGATGCGACGTCGGCGTTCGGTCAAACTGGGGCGAACCGCCTGGGTGCATTGCAGTCGAGCACGCTGCCTTTTCAGCAAAACAATAAGACCCAAAGCCGTATCGCGCGGGCTCGCGCTGCGCTCGCTGCGGGCAGTGGGTTTGGCACGCCGTGGGCGAAACCCGAACCCCTCGCGAAAGAACCCGCGGTGGCTGCAGCGCCAGCTGCCGTACCCCCCTTCGGCTCGCCAGTGAGTCCTTGGGCGCAGCACGCCGGAGCGAGTCCCGCGATAGGGACGCCGTATGCGCCGGTAGCCGTGCGGGCTCCGCAAAGCATCGAACGCGGGCTTGGGGCGCGTGTCGGGACGGTCATCTTGCACGCTGGTGCGGGTTCCGAATTTCTCCTCGCCTTGTTCGGTCAAAAGCACCCCCAGCCCAACCCTTCGCTGGTCACACCGGTGTCGTTGCAGGTCCCCGCTCTTCGGACGTTGTGATACGGCTCAAAGCATGTCGAATCCGGTAGCGAAAAAGGGCGATCAGGTGACCGGGGTGGACACCCATATTGTCCTTATTCCATCCCCTGCCGGCCCCGTCCCGACCCCCGTGCCGTGTCCCTTCAATGGCATTCTCGTCGAGGCGCTCGCCGGGTCGGTCTTTGTCGATCATTGCGCAGTCGCCGTTGAAGGGAGCGTCGGCAAGAACGTCCCGCCACACATCCCCGCTGGCGGCCCGTTCCAGCGGCCACCGTCGAATCGAGCCACAGTGAAAAGCGGCAGCAGCACCGTCTTCGCCGAGGCGCGTGCGGTCGCTCGTCTTGGGGATCCCGCGGTCTCTTGCAACGACCCGACCGACGCCGCGACGAGCCACGTGCTCGCCGCTGCAACCGTATTCGCGGGTTGATGTGGAGCTTCGGGGCCCGTTCTCTGAGCGCCGCAATTCACTTGGCCAGAGTGTCGCTCGAAGCCCGTCGAATCGTCACCGACCCCTTGTTCCAAACGGTCCCAATGCGAGGAAATACCATGCCCATGCGTGTCGCTGCTCGTCGAACGTTTCACCGAGCCTCCGTGCTTCTCGCAACTTTGTTTAGCGGGGTCTTCACCGTTGCAGCCTGCAGCGACGCGGACACCACGAACTCCGAGCCCACGGGCCCGGTGCTCCTTGCGTGCGCAGCGGTGACGCTCACCACGCCGGGGGATGCCTTCTTTACAGACATCTCGGGGCCCTCCGGCATTCAGAAGGGGAATTTCGTCCCGATGCCCGCGACGCCGATCCCCATCAACGACCACAGTCGGCTCGCGTTTGCGGACATCGATGGCGACGGCTACGACGACATCGTCGCTCACAGCCTGTTCCCGAATCCGCAAAAAGGCGTGCCCTTCGAGCACCTCGTATTCCGGAACAACCACGATAAGACGTTCGCAGACTTCTCGGATGAATCGGGCCTTCGCGCTGTGCAAGCTGCGTACTTTACCTTCGGTGATGTTGACAACGACGGTGACCAAGACGTCTTCGCAGGTCTCGACGTTCCCTTGAGCGGACAGACGTCAACGTTGTGGTTGAACGATGGCAAGGGGCACTTCAGTCGCAAGCTCGCAGCGGGCATCGAGGTCGCGGCGGGTTCGGCGAATGCGGTTTTTGTCGACGTGAACAACGACGGCGTGCTCGACCTTTACTCGGGTAACGGCAGCAGCATCGCTGCGATGAAAGACCAGCTTTTCATGGGCGTGGGTGACGGAAGCTTCAGCAACGCCTCCGCGAATTTGTACGGGGCTGTCGCCCAGCCGACCAACGGCGTCGTGGCTTGCGATTACGACGACGACGGCGATCAGGACCTTTTCGTCTCGAACTACGGCGTCTCGGTGAAGCTCGGCTGGAACGTTCTTTGGGAGAACGATGGCACGGGCGTTTTCGCGAACGTCGCGGTCGAAAGAGGCTTTCACGCGCTTGCGGGGGGCAACTACGACCTCGCCTCGACGGGCAACGGCAAGGACGTTCAGCCGGGCGATCCCAGCGCGTTCGTCGGCTCGAACGGGTTTGGTATCGACTGCCAAGACGTGGATGGCGACGGGCACTTGGACATTTGGCTCGCCACCATCTCCCACCCCGTGAGCAGTGATTTTTCGCGCAAGTGGAGCGATCCTACCCAACTGCTCATCAACCAGGGGGCGGCAGGCGGGTACGCTTTCAAGAACGAATTTCTGGCCAAGGGCCTGCCCTTCAACGAGGGTGACATCGACGCGGCCGCGGTGGACTTCGACAACGACGGTCGGGTGGATTTGTCGCTTACGCGGGATCGAAAGTACGAGCCAAATTACAAGGAATATGACCAAAAAGCGTGGTTCGGTCTCTTTCACCAGGCGCCGAGCGGCCAGTTCACGAGCGTGGGCAAAGAGAGCGGAATCAACGATCCCACGGAGCTGACCGACCGAGTTAAATCTGGACAGAACCTCTCGTGGGCGGACATCGACCGCGACGGTGACCTCGACCTCCTCGTCGGGGGCCGCGACAACGGAGGCGGGGGCCGCGCGAACTTCCTGTTCGAAAATACGCTTGGCGAAAAGAATGGCTGGCTCGGCGTTCGGCTCAACGGCGACGGTAAATCTGTAAACCGTGACGCCATCGGCGCTCGGGTGACCTTGAAAATCGCTGGCAAACCGCTGCTTCGCGAGGTGAAGTCGAGTCGCGGCACGTACAGCTCGGCCGACGGGCGCGCTCTCCTCTTTGGCTTCGGTGACGCCGGCTGCGCCAAGACGGTTTCGCAAGTGGCACTCGAGGTTCGCTGGCCCAATGGCGAAAAGCTTTCACTCGCTGCAGGCTCGTTCGCGTTGAATGCTTACCTCGAACTTCGCTATCCATGTGGCACGCCCGAGGCCTGCGCGAAGGAGACGGCCGCGAAGTGACGCCGGGCACCGCCCACTCGCATGCCCACTCGCATGCCCACTCGCATGCCCACTCGCATGCCCACGGCGGCTTCTTCGGTGAGCACTCCGAGCTTGTCTTCAGTCTGGCGTGCGGGCTTGCGACGGCGGCGGGTTGGGGATTGACGAAGGCGCGCGTGGCGCCCCCCATGCCGACCGTCCTCTATGCGTTCGCGTACGTGCTCGGTTCGTGGTTCACGCTGCAAGAGGTCGCAAAGTCGCTCTGCGCACGGCGCTTTGAAGTCGACTTTTTGATGTTGGTCGCGGCGCTCGGAGCGGCCTTCCTCGGTGAGTGGTTCGAAGGCGCGCTGCTGCTTTCGCTGTTCACGCTCGGGCACGCTCTCGAAGGTTTCGCGATGAGTCGCGCCCGCAAAGCCGTGGCGGGGCTGGCGGACCTCGTGCCCTTGACGGCGCTCCGTCTCGAGTCGTCCGGGGAAGCGCGAGAAGTGCCTATTTCAGCGCTTAAACTGGGGGATCGGGTGCTCGTGAAGCCCAACACGCGGCTGCCCTCCGATGGGTTCGTCGTGGCTGGGGAAAGCAGCGTTGAGCAGGCGGCCATCACCGGTGAGAGTGAGCCTGTCGACAAGCGTCCCGTGGACGATGCCGCCGAGGCCGCACGCGTCCCTGAGTTGCTAGCCGGCGAACACTGCGTCTACGCCGGAACGATCAACGGACCCGGTGCGTTGACGGTGATCGTCACGAGGTTCGGCGGCGACAGTACCCTCCTGCGCGTCGTACGGCTCGTCGCCGAAGCGGAGCGGCAGAAGTCCCCAACGCAGGTGTTCACCGATCGCTTCGAGAGGGTGTTCGTCCCGGTGATCCTCGCGCTGGTGCTCGGGCTTCTGTTCGCCTGGGTCGTCGTCGATGAGCCGGTGTCGCGGAGTGTGTACCGGGCGCTGTCCGTGCTCGTGGCCGCGAGTCCGTGCGCGCTCGCGATCGCCACTCCGAGTGCCGTCTTGTCGGCGGTGGCGCGTGCGGCGCGGGAGGGCGTGCTCGTCAAAGGTGGAGCCCACCTCGAGTCGCTCGGTCGCGTCACGGCATTCGCGTTCGACAAGACGGGCACCCTGACCGAAGGGAGGCCAAACGTGACCGACGTGGTGGCCTTCGACGGCAGCACCGAAGCGCAGCTCTTGCGCGTCACCTCGGCGCTCGAGAAACACTCCGATCACCCGCTTGCTCGCGCCGTGGTTGCGGCCTTTCGGGTGCGGCTTGGCGCGGGGGTGGTGCTCCCCGAGGCCAGCGGAGTCACGGCGCTGGTTGGGTGCGGGCT
>CANMZR010000046.1 GCA_947502375.1 Polyangiaceae bacterium | reverse complement strand
CGGGGCGGGGCAGATGTCCAGGATCGTGAGCGTGGCCATTGCTTGCGACAAAGCGGGCGCACGGGTCACGGGGAGCGCGCTCGGCTCGGATGCGTTCTTCCCGTTTGCAGATGGGGTCGAGACAGCTGCCCGGCGTGGTGTGACGGCCATCGCGCAGCCCGGCGGCAGTGTGAAAGATCCCGAGGTGATTGCGGCCGCCGATGCAGTCGGTGTCGCGATGGTCTTCACGGGGATCCGTCACTTCCGCCACTGAGTGGCCTCGGCGCAAGGGGGCCATCGACGGTCCTCTGAACCCAAAAAACTTTGGGTGAATTCTTGGCCCGCGCGCGCTCCGCATGGTCAGTACTTCCGCGAGCACTTATGCAGGGGCTTACCCACCCGCTGCGCTTCAGGGAGAACCACCGTGGCCGATATTCGAGAGAGCTGCACCGTCTGCAATACGTCTTTTGCCGTGATTTTTCGCTACCAAATGGAAGAGCGGAACGGTGGATTCGTCTTTTTTTGTTCGCAGGGATGCCTTGAGAACAGCCAGGTTCACGGCAGTGACACCGATGCCGACTCGGTCGGCTGCGATGCCTGCGCCAAGCGGTTTCGGGTAGCCCTCGCGTCCCAGGTATTTTATTCGGCGGGCAAGCGCCGCTACGCCTGCTCGATGCCCTGCCGCTCGCAGCTCATCCGTGAGGCTCAGGGCATGCGTCTCGGCGACATCGCAACGCATGCGGTCGGCCTTGAGGACGTGCCGCCACCCGAAGCCGACGTCCATCCGATGCGCCGCAAGGCCGACGTCGAGGTCGAACCAAACGCCGGCGATCGCATGAGCGGCGTACAGCCCGTCGCGAGCAAGCTGTTCTCCGACCGAGGTCAATCCACAAGCGACGTTCGACAGACCTCGTTCTTTGCGGAGCGCCCGCCGAGCCTTTCGACCGGTTCCACGGCCACGGCTGCCGCACCGGGTGTCCGTCACCGTCCGAAGCGCATTGCGGTTTTCAATCACAAGGGCGGTACCGGTAAAACCACCACCAGCGTGAACCTCGCCGCCGGCCTCGCCGATCGCGGGCACCGCGTGTTGCTCGTGGACACGGACTCGCAGGGGAACGTCGGCGTCTCGCTTGGAGCCACGTGCGAACGCTCCCTCTACCACGTGCTCGTGATGGGTCTGCGCGTCGACGATGCCATTCAGACCCTGCGTCCCGGCTTCGATCTGTTGCCTTCCAACGAGACGCTCGCCGCGGCCGAACTCTACCTGGCGGGGCGTCAGAACCGCGACCGGGTGCTCTCGCAGCGCCTCGCGGCGGTCGCCGAATCCTACGACTACGTGATCGTCGATTGTTCGCCGAGTCTCTCGCTGATGAACCAGAACGCGCTCGTTGTCGCCGACAGCGTGCTCGTGCCGGTCGCGTGCGATTACTTGTCGCTGGTGGGCGTTCGCCAGGTCATCAAAACGGTCAAGAACGTCAACACGTTGCTCCGTCATCCCCTGCAAATTTGGGGTGTTTTGCCGACATTTTACGATGCACGCGCACGCATCTGCACCGAAGCCTTGGAGACCCTCCGAAGCCACTTTGCCGAGCGTTGTCTAGCTCCCATCCGTGCGACCACGAAGTTGAAGGAAGCTCCTGCGCAGGCCCGCTCGATCTTCGACCACGCGCCGGGAACCCACGGCTCGGAGGACTACGCAAGGCTCGTTGACGCGGTGCTCCACGGAGACCTCGTTGCGTCGAACGGCGCTACGGCGGCGGCGCGCTAGTGCCTCGAATCGAGGGGTGAGTAACGACCCCCTCAACGACTTTTAAAACGTCACAAGGAGAAACCAATGAGCACACCAGAAACGTTTGGAACCGCGAGCGAGCGCTTGTTCGATCGAGATGAGGTCGAGGGCGTCCTTAGCGGGCGTTTTTACGCCGCACCGACAGAGGGCATGTTGCGAGGGCGAGCGCCGAAAGCCAAGGAGGAGAAGCCGACACACTACAAAGTGATCTGCATCTCGATGTACACCGACACCCTCGACAAGCTCGATGGAATGGTGAAGGACCTAAAAAAGAGGGGCTATACGAAGGCGAATCGCAGCGCACTCTTGCGGCATGCGCTCGAGCTCGTGAACCTCGACACGGTTCCGCGCGGTCTTTGAGCTCACGCGACGCCTGAGCATGGCGCGGTGGGTCAGCCCGACTTGGCTTGATCGATAGCAAGACTCGATGCGACCACAGTCTGGGCGACGTCGATGGCCTCGGAGCCGGCGTGGAGATCGTAGGCGAGCGGCGTGACGCTCGTGAAGCCTGCCTCCCAGGCCGCGGTGTCGGTGCCTTCGGTGAGCTCGTGATGGACCTCCGAGCCGCCAATCCAAAGGTATTCGTACCCGCGCGGGTCACGTCGAAAGAGGACTTCGTCGTTGTAGCGGCGTGAGCCAAGGCGGGTGGAACGGATGCCCGCGGACGTGCCTGGCGGTACGTTGACATTCAATAGCGAAGCTAGTTGGGGGCGATTCGAACCGGACCCAAGGTTCCACAGAGCTTCGGCCACTCGGGCTCCAAGGCGTGCCGCGGCCGGCAGGTCGGCATGGACGTCCGCCGAGATTGCAACCGCGGGGATCCCTCGGAGGGCAGCCTCACGGGCGGCGGCGACCGTCCCTGAGTACGTCACGTCGGCGCCGAGATTCGGTCCGTGATTCATGCCGCTGACAACCAAGTCGGGACGGCGTGGAACGATGCGAGTTCCCGAGTGAAGCGCGACGTAAATGCAGTCTGCTGGGGTGCCGTTGACCGCGTAGGTGCGCTCCGAAAATTGCGTCAAACGAAGGATACTGTGGAGCGTCAGGGCATGGCTTGCTGCGCTCTGGTTCGTTTTTGGCGCACACACGATGACCTCCGCGAAAGCTTCGAGGGCGGCACCGAGAGCGAGGAGTCCGGGCGCGTCGTACCCGTCGTCGTTGCAGAGCAAAATGAGGGGTCGGGCGGTCACTTCAACCTCCGAAGAAGAGCCGCTTGAGGAGTGCGGGAACGAGCCGTCCAAGCGCCGCTATCCGAGCACCGATGGAACCGCCGCCGCGCACGACCGCCATCGCGAAGGCAAGCGTTCGCAAGGTCGGCGTATACGGGTACCACCAGAGTTCGCGCGCAGCCTGATGCTTGTCGGTGAGGATCAAGCGAGGGCGCGTCAGACTCGCCAGGCAATGAGGGCCGTTTGTCACGCCGGTGCCCGTGTCACCCGTGCCCGTCCAGGGTGCCTGGGCAAGCGCTGCGGTGAAGGCGTGGTTGTTGATCGTGACGATGCCCGTTCGCAGTCGCTTTGCGAGTCCTTGCGCGTGCCGGACACGTTTCGTCCAGAGGCTGGTGGTGAGTGCGTACCTGGACGCATTCGTCAGGCGAATTGCCTCGTCTTCGTCCGCGACGACCTGAATGGGAAGGAGCGGCCCGAAGGTCTCTTCTGTCATCGCGACGGAGTCGGCGCTCGCGCCCTCGATGCGAATCACCGTGGGAGGAAAGGCGAGCGTGTCGTTGGCTTCCGCGCCACCGGTCAGGAGGGTCGCCCCGCTTAGAAGTGCGGCGGTCAGGTGGGCCTGCGTCTTATCCCGCTGCTGACGGGTCGCCATGCCACCGACGTCTGCCGATGAGAGCGATTCGGTGATAGCGACGACGCGCGCGATCAGCTTTTCGGCGATGTCCGCGACGACGTAGACCCGTTCGATCCCAGCGCAATTTTGACCGGCGTTTGTGAAGGCTCCCCACACGAGCCCCTGCGCCGTGCGTTCCAAATTGCAGTCACTCAACACGATGGCGGCGTCTTTTCCACCAAGCTCGAGCGAACACGGAAGGAACCGCTCTGCGCACGCGACGGCGATGGCGCGGCCGGTTGGAACGCTGCCGGTGAACACGACCGAGTCAACGTTCGACATGACGAGTGCGCGGCCGACTTCGGCTCCGCCTTGAACGATCGTGAGGACCCCTTCGGGTAACAGTCCGTCGAACAGTTTTGCAGTGAGGGCGCCCGAGCGCGGCGTCACTTCGCTCGGCTTCCAGACCACCGCGTTGCCGGCCAATAAGGCCGGTACAAGCGTGCGTAGCGGGATGGCAACGGGGTAATTCCATGGGGTGATGAGCGCCACCACGCCGCGGGGCTCGCGACTCACGAGGCCGCTTTTTCCAGGATAGGAGAGGGGATCGGGCTCGATCCTCGCGGGTTCGAGAAGCTCCTCGATTGTGTCGCACCAGTAGCGCACGAGATCGGCGTTCGGGAGCACCTCGGCGAGGACGGCTTCTTCCAGGGGCTTGCCGACTTCGAGCCTGACGAGGGAGGCTATCTCCTCGGCGCGTTCGAGGAGCCGCCGCTCCAGGCCCGCTAGCGCATCGACGCGACGTTGGATGCTCAGGTTTGCCCAGGGAAGCGCGCTCGTGCGGGCGGTTTCGACGAGCGTTTTTACGTCTTCGGGTGACGTTGCCGTGACCGGTGAGAGCGTGGAGCCGTCAAAGGGGCTGTGGTTCGCAAACACGTCGGCGGGCACGCGGGGAGCTATTGTCGTTTCTGGCTCCCCGGTCAAGCCGCCGTTGACGACGAACGATGGACGCGGGGACGAGCCTTGCGCTACGCATGTGAGCATGAGCGCGCGAACGTTGTGCATCGACATCGGTGGGACGAACATCAAGGCCGCGGTTCTCGATGCCGCGGGCGCACGGATAAGTCCACAGCTCCAGTGCCCGACGCCGAGGCCAGCTGTGCCTTTCGCCTTGCTCGACGCCATCGTGACGCTCGCGGACGGGCACGTCTTTGACCGCGTCTCGGTCGGATTTCCCGGGGTCGTCCGGGCTGGGGTGACGGAGACGGCGCCCAACCTTGCAGAGGGGTGGGCCGGTTTTCCGCTGTGCGCCGAGCTCGGGGCGCGGCTCGGGCAACCGGTTCGTGGGTGCAACGACGCCGACCTTGCAGGCCTGGCCGTGATCGAGGGGCGCGAGGTCGAGATGGTGCTCACACTCGGCACCGGCATGGGCGTGGGCTTGTACATCGACGGTGTCCTCGTGCCGAACCTCGAGCTTGGGCATCATCCGTTCGGAGACGGTCGCACCTACGAAGATCGCATCTCCGATCGTGAGCTCGGGCGTGTGGGTGTGGTCGAATGGAAATGTCGAGTTTTTGAGAATATCGAGCAAATCAGGCCGGTTTGGAATTTTCGCAAGCTCTACCTCGGTGGCGGCAATGCTCGTTTCTTCACCCCGAGTGAATTGCCACCGGACGTCGTGCTCTGCGACAACCAGGCGGGCGTGCAAGGTGGCGTGCGACTCTGGCAGGCACCTGGCAGGCACCTGGCAGTCCTTTAAAATGTTTTCTGCGAGTCGATGAGAATCGTTACCGGACCGTCGTTGTCAACGAGCACGCGCATGTCGGCGGCAAAGCGACCGGTCTCCACCGGAACACCGGTCGCCCGCAAGAGCTCGAGAAACCGTGCGAAGGCTTCGCGTGCCAGAGCGGGTGGCATCGCGGCCTCGAAGCTCGGGCGTCGCCCGCGCCGGACGTCCCCAAAAACCGTGAATTGGCTCACCACGAGAATCGCGCCACCGATGTCCAACACCGAGCGACTCATCTTGCCTTCCTCGTCCTGAAACACGCGAAGATTGACAAGCTTTTCCGCCGTCACGGCGAGCGCCCGCTCATCGTCGTCGGTGCCCGCGCCGACGAATGCACAGAGCCCCCGCTCGATGGCTCCAAGGACCTCGCCGGCCACCTCCACCCGGGCGGCATGAACTCGTTGGACGACGGCTCGCACGGCTGCTGTTATGCTCACCCCGTATCAGCCATGGCCGCAAGCTTACCGTCGTGCGTTGCCGTACTCGCTGCTCTTCTCGCGTCGGGCAGCGAGGTGTCGGCGTTTCCACATCGCGTGAGAGTCGGTGAAAGTTCCGTTTCTCTCGCCGAGCGATACTACGGACGCGTTGAGTTCGAGCGCGTGCTCGTCGCGGCGAACCATCTCGACGAGGGCCTCGGCAGCGCGCTGGTCCCGGGCATGCGACTCGAAATTCCCGCGGTGGAGCATCACCTCGTCCGCGCCGGGGAGACCTGGGCAAGCATCGCCGAGGCCGCGCTAGGCGCTGGCAGCCGCGCGGAGGTTCTCGCTCGTCTGAATGCGGCGAATCCGTGGGAACAGCCGGCGGTGGGCCGCGAGGTGCTCGTGCCGTTTCCGCTTCGCTACGTGGCTTCTCAAGGCGATACGGCGGACAGCCTCGCGTATCGGGTTCTCGGCCGACGCGACGATGCTTGGATGCTCTTGCATTACAACGGACTCCAGGAGCCGCGCTTCGGACAGGGTCAGGTGTTGCTCGTGCCACTCATCGGATTGGCCCTCTCAGCGGCGGGGAAGGTCGCGGCTGCGGACGCGGGTGCGTTCACGCGAACGGAGGGCGGTGGGCAGGTGCGCGAGCAACAAGACGCAGCCGAATCCGAGTTGACCACCTTGGCGAACAAATCTCGGCACGGGGATTACGTGGGTGCGATTGTGGTGGGCGCGGGACTGCTCGGACGAGGAAACCTCACGGAGCCTCAGTTTGCCAATGTCTACGCGGCGCTCACCGAGGCGTACGTCGCGCTCGGAGCGAAGGGACTCGCTGTCGAGGCATGCGCCGGTTGGCGGCGGGCCGATTCGAAGCTCGACCTCGACACCGACCGCTACAGTCCGAAAATCGTGAACGCATGCCTCGGCCATGAATCGAGTGACCCCCGCCTGACGGAGCCCCGATGAGCGAGGCCCCGTCGCCCGACACGGTGAGCATGGATGAAGCGCCGGTGATGGCGCCCTCGTCGTCGTCTGCGGTGGGCGAGGTCGTCGCGGAGCGTTACGAGTTGCTCGACGAGCTTGGCGAAGGGGCGTCCGGTAAGGTCTACCGCGCCCGCGATCTTTACGTCGGTGCCGATCCCGAAATCGTCGCCATAAAAATTCTGCATCGCGAGTTCCTCGCCGATCGCCAGCTCGCTGGCCGCTTTCGGCGGGAGGCCTCGATCTTGAGTCGTCTGCGCGGTCCTCATCTCGCGCGGATGTTGGAGTTCGTGGACGAAAAACAGGTTCTTCTGGTCGCGCTCGAGTACGTCGATGGTCCCTCGCTCGACGTCTTTTTCGAAGGGCGTGGCTGTGTGCCGCAGGCGGAAGTGATCGCGCTCGGCATTCAAATCGGCGAAGGGCTGCACCAGGCTCACGAACTCGGCGTGGTTCATCGCGACCTCAAGCCGAGCAACCTTCTTGTCGGGGGAGGCTATGCTTCACCGAACGGCTCTTTCACGCGCGAATTGAACGTGCGCGTCGTGGATTTTGGTCTCGCCAAGCTCGTCGCTGGCGATGCCAATGAGACGATGCTCACGGTGCGCGGGATGGTCTTCGGGACCCCTGACTTTATGGCTCCCGAGCAGGTGGCTGGTGAATCGCTCGACGGGCGTGCGGACCTTTATGCTCTGGGCGTCGTTCTCTACTCCCTTCTGGCGGGGTGCTTACCTTTCGAGAAGTCGAGTGCCGTCGCGATGATGACCGCGCACTTGTCGGAAACGCCACAGAAACTGAGCGAGGCGGCACCCCAGGCCGTGATCTCCGAGGCGCTCGATGCCGCGGTGATGCGTGCCTTATCCAAGCGTCCGGACGAGCGTTTTCAAACTGCGCGGGCGTTCGTCGATGCGCTGAGAGGCGCTGGGGAGCAAGGAGCGAAAGTCGCCACGTTCAGCTCGCTTGCGCCAGGGCCTGCCCGGGCCGACTCAAACATCCGAACGACCATGCGTTCGAGCCGGAGCGAGGTGGAGGCCGTCGGCCGGGGTGCAAGCGTCAAACTCATCGTCCCCGATTCCCCGCGGGTGACTCAACAAAGCGCCAAGCCGCCACTTGGAGGCGCGCCGCCGACGAGCGACTCGAGCCCGGCAGCCTCCCGCAGCGAGCCTTCTCGGCCGGTGGTGAGTAGTCCGTCGACGCGCCGTGCCGGGACGGTCCCCGAAGGCGGGCGAGCGTGGACGGTGGTCGCCTTCGTGGTCGCGTTCGCCGCGGTTGGGGTGGGGGTCTGGCTCGGGTTGCGCTGAGACCTCGGGAGACGGGTGCGCTCCAACACTTCGGAGCGTCGGCGCGTTTCAGAGGCTCTCGGAGGCCTTCTTGAGTGAGACGTTCAGTGCCACGTAGGCTCGTTCGAGTTGGCGAAGCAGTGGCGGAATAAGCAGCAAAGACGCTGCTCCTTTGAAGATTTCGCCGTGTACGAGGTGACAACCTTCGGAAGTTTTCGTCAGCAGAAAATAGTGCTCACCCGAAAACACGCGCCCGAGCAATCGGGAGCGCGGTCCTCGCCAGCGCAGTTCTTCGGACGGTATCGCTGAGAGCACCCGAGCGCCGATGACGCGTGTTTTAGTACCCACGAGCACCGATAGGTCGAGCGGTGCACCGACGGCGAGCCAGCCGCGAGCTTCGGTGAACACGGGATTCCAGCGGCCGTAGGCTGAGAGGTCCGCAAGCACCGACCAGACGCGCTCGGGGGTCGCCTCGATATCGATGCTTGTCTGGATGGAAGGCATGGGGCGCTCCAAGCGTGGGGCCAGGTGAGCTATACCATTCCTTGATGGTGACGACCGCTGTGCGTCCAGGGCAAAAGCTCCTCTCCCTCGATTGGGGTGCGCTCGCGCCGCTTCGAATTCGAGCCGCGGCCGCCGCCGAGGGCGTGTATGCGGGCGCTCATCGTAGCGCACGACGTGGCTCCGGCGTCGAGTTCGGAGGGCAGCGTCCGTACGTCGCGGGGGATGACTTGCGCTTTCTCGATCGACGCAGCCTGATGCGGCACGACCGGTTGATGATTCGAGAGTTTGAGACCGACACCGAGCGCGCACTGTGGATTGCGATGGACACGAGCGCCTCGATGGGATTTCGCGGACCGAAAGCTCCGGGTGCGAAGCTCGCCTATGCCGCGGTGCTCGGCGCAGCACTCTGTCGCGTTGCGGTCTCGGGACAGGACCCGGTCGGTGTTGCGTGGCTCGGTCGCGCCACTCGAATCACGACGTCCGTCGCTCCGGCGGGATTCGGCGGTGCCGCGTTCGAACGCATCGTCGATGCCCTCGAACGCGTCGAAGCAGGTGGTGCGCTCGTAGACGATCTCGAAGGGCTCGATCGTCAATTGATGATGCTCGGTCGGCGCGCACGAAGGGGCAGCGTGGTCGTGCTCATGAGCGACTTCCTGGACGTTCCCGACGCGGTGGCGCGACGCATCGCGCTCGTCGGTAGCGAGCGTGTGCTCGTGGCGGTTCAGGTACTCGATCCCTTGGAGGCCGAGTTCGGGTTCACTGGGCGCGTGCGCCTGCGCGCGATTGAGGGAGAGGGTCTCGTTACAACCGATGCGGAGCGCGTCCGGAATGAGTATTTGGCCCGCCTGTCGGCTCACACGAGTGAGTGGAGCCGGGCCATCGAGGGTGTCGGTGGACGTTTCGTTCGGGCCCGCACGGATGAGGATGCCGTCGGCGTCTTGCGGCGAATCGTGCAAGCCATTCGCGAGGTCCGGCGATGAACTTTCGGGTCTGGGGAGCCCTGGGGATAGCGGCGCTGGTACTGGCGCCGCTCTTCGCGCATCTGCTGCGTCGTCGCCCACCTGAAGAGCAACCGTTTGCGGGTACGCGGCTGGTCCCTGAGTCACCCGCAATCACGGCGCGTCGAACCGCGCTCGAGGATCGCTCGCTATTTGCGCTGCGGGCGCTCGCGGTGCTGGCGTTGGCGGTGCTCGGTGCGACGCCGCTCTTTCGTTGTGCTCGGCTGAGTCTCGCACGTCAGTCGGGTGCTTCGGTCGCCCTCGCGATCGTTCTCGATGACTCGCTCAGCATGCGCGCGCAGTTGCCAGGAAAAAAGGTGACTCGCTTTGCCCGCGCCGTCGAGGGGGCGCAGGAGTTGCTCGGAACGATGCAGCCGGGGGACGCCGTCGCCATTGTGCTCGCTGGCAGACCGGTGCGCGTCGCACTCGCGGCGACGTCGAATCTCGATGCGGTTCGTCAGGCGCTCGACGCCGTTGAGCCGAGCGACCGGGGCACCGATATCGATGGGGCGGTGCGCGTGGCGAGCGAGCTCATTCGCGGGCTGGAACATGTCGATAAACGCGTCATTTTACTCGGTGACCTCGAGGACGAGGCGGGTGCTAAGCTCACGCTCGCCGATGGCGTCAAGGTGTGGGCACCGCTCACGGAGTTGAAGGGGCCGCTCGACGATTGCGGCGTCATTCACGCCGATCGCAACGGCTCTCGGATAACGGTTCGGGTGGCGTGCACGCGCGCCGCCGTGGAGTCGATGCGTCTCTTTCCGGCAGCAGGTTCGCGGGGCGCGAGCGACACCGCGACGCCGCCGGCCGGGAGCGACCGAATGGAGGCGCGCAGCATTGGTATCTTTGCCGGCACCGAAAAGCTGATTGGGGGGCCGCTCCACGTCGACGCTCTCGGGGCCGAACTCGGCTTCACATTGCCGGATACGGCGCTCGAGAAATACGCGTCCACCCAGCTTTATGTCGTGCTTTCTGGTGGCGATGCGTTGCCTGAGGACGATGTTGCGCCCATCGTGTCGCAGAGCTCTTCGCTGCACGCGGCCGTCGTCATCGATCCGTCGCAAGACCGTGTTCCAACGGGCGGCGCGTCGCTTGTTGAGCAGGCGTTTCACTCGCTCGAGCTTGGGGTTCAGCTCGCGCCCATGCCGACCATCCCTGAGCAGAGTGAGGAACTCTCAGCGCTCGCGCTCCTCATCGTCGATGACCCCGCCGGTTTCACTCCCGCCGAGCGAGGGACTCTAAGCACCTGGGTCGAGCGCGGCGGAGTGCTCTTTCTCGCACTCGGTCGGCACGCTTCGGCGGCGCCGCTCGGCTCCGGC
Source organism: Polyangiaceae bacterium (assembly GCA_947502375.1). Taxonomy (GTDB): domain Bacteria; phylum Myxococcota_A; class Polyangia; order Polyangiales; family Polyangiaceae; genus SYFR01. Next base: position 6,529 of record CANMZR010000046.1, on the reverse strand, counting down.
TTTTCACCGCTCTTGCCGGCGCTCGTGCGGTGGCGTCCTTCACCCGTGAAAGGACTCTCCCGTCGCGGAGACGCGCTCTTTGCGGATGCGGGCGATGGGCTTGATGATCTCGCTCCGGCTGGCCGGGCGGTGCTTGAACTCGAATCGGGGGTGACTGACGTCCATACGCTCGCGCGTTGGGAGGACGACGCACCGTTCGTTGTCGAGCGCCGGTTGGGTCGCGGCGTGGCCGTTTCAATGACGCTTCCCTTGAGCTCGCAGGAGAGCGATTTCGGGTTGCGACCTGCGCTTTTTTCGATGTTGGAGCGGGTCGTTCACGAGGCGCAACAACGCTTCGGAACGGGGCGAACGCTGGTCGGTGCGAAGTGGTCGATGGCCGCGACTGGCAACGCGACCGCACGGCGTCTCGAGCGCGGTGACCAAGGGCAAGCTCTCGCAATCGATACCGTGCCGACGGGCCGCGAGTTCGTCCCAGGGCGCGCTGGGTTGCACGAACTCGTTCAGGATGGCGCGACGACGATGCGGGTCGCCGAACTCGACGAGCGTGAGTTTCGCACGGTGCAAGTCGAGCTGCCGCCCGAAGCCAACGAGGGCTCGCTCGGTGGCACGACGGCCCAAGTGGACTTCTCCCCTCAGGTCGCGTTGTTCTTGCTCGCGCTGCTTGCCGCGGAGCTCGCGGTGAGGGCGGCCGGGCGCAGGCTCAGACGTGGGGGCGTACCTGTTGCCGATGCGCCGCACGCCCCCTGACCGTTGGCCGGCGTCGTTGGGCCGTCTTACCAAATCGCGCGGGTGCTCGATGGATCAAACTGCAGCGAGCTTGTGTCGGCCGCGCTTGGAACGCTGCGCGCTCGGGGCGGCGGGAGCCACGCTTTGGGCGTAGCATTGTTCTTCGGCGGGGAACGTTCCGGCACGCACTTCGGCGATGTACGTTCTCGTCGCGGTCTGCATGGCCTCGCCGAGTTCCGCGAAAACCTTCGCGAACTTGGGCCGATGACCCAGGCTCATCCCGAACATGTCGTAACAGACAAGCACTTGTCCGTCGCACTCGACCCCGGCACCGATCCCGATGGTTGGCACGCTCACCGCGCGGGTAATCTGCGCGGCCACGTCCGGCGGGATCGCCTCGAGGACGATGGCGAAGGCCCCGGCTTGTTCGAGCGCGACAGCATCTTCGAGGATCCGCTGTGCGGCTTCGCTGCTCTTGCCCTGAACCTTGAAACCGCCGAGGGCGTGGAAGGATTGCGGCGTCAAGCCGACGTGTCCGACCACGGGGATCCCGGCGCGCGTGATCCGGTGGACGTGTTCGGCCACCTCGATGCCGCCCTCGAGCTTGACGCTGTGAGCCATGCCCTCTTTCACGAGCTTGCCCGCATTCTCTAGCGCTTGAACGGCTGACACTTGAAAGCTCATGAACGGCATGTCCGCGACGACGTGCGCAAAGTGAGCTCCGCGAGCTACGGCCCGCGTGTGGTAACTGATTTCGTCGAGCGTGACCGGGATGGTGGTCTCGGCGCCTTGGATGACCATCCCGAGCGAGTCACCGACGAGCAACATGTCGACGCCGCTCTCGTCGAGCAGTCGCGCCATCGTGAAGTCGTAAGCGGTCACCATGGTGATGGCCTCACCGCCTTTGCGCGCACGCAAGAGCGGAGCTGTGATTCGTTTCTTGGGGTGTGCGGGCCTATCGGTCCCGCCACCTTCCTGGCTGTTGCCGTACATGTTCACCTCCCGGTCGCGGCCGCCTTGGGACAGCGGTCCACGCCACACAACGAGCGTAGCATGCCCATCGGCGGTGGCAAGAGGGTGAGTGCGCCGTGGGTGAGTGCGCGGCGGTTTCGCGTGCAGCGCGAGAAGGCGCTGACGATAGAACTTCGCTGTGCCGAGCGCTCAACGAGTCGTGGGGCCAAGGAGGAGCATCATGCCGCCCGCTAGCCCAGCTCGCAAGAAGGGCGGTGCCGAATCCGATTCGATCCCTGAAGCGCAGATGAGCCGGCCACGCGCCGCTGAGTTGCGTGTCCACTTTCTATGAACTAGGGCCGCCGTTTACAAACCCTTGTCGATCGCGGTCATCCTGCAAAAACGGGCGTACCCTCGCTCTTTGGCGGTCGAGTGAGGTAACCACGGGCTTAGGTGCAATAGGCGGTTCCGATGGCGTGGAGGTCCCGGGCGAGGTCGGCCGCCGACGAGGGGCGCAGGTCAGGGTCTTTCGCGACACACCGCAAGACCAGGGCGTCGAGGACCGCGGGGATCGGCTGCGTGGCCAATTCGGACGGCGGGACGGGTTGCCGAAGGACATGGGCTCGCGCGACCTCGAGAAACGAGGTGCAGTCATCGAATGGGCCACGCCCCGCGAGCATGACGTAGAGACACAGGCCGAAGGCGTAGAGATCCGCCCGGTGATCGAGTGGGAGGCCGCGCGCTTGCTCGGGCGCGAAAAAACGCGGCGTCCCGACGGCGGTGGGAAGAGCGAGCGGCACGAAGACTGCGCCCGATGCGTCGAGCAATTTCGCCACGCCGAAGTCGAGCACCTTCACCACCCGTGGCGACGCTGGCGTCGGTGGTTCGCATAGAAACAGGTTGTCGAGTTTGACGTCGCGATGGACCAGGCTGCGCTCGTGTGCGTGCCCGAGACCGGCGAGTGCCTGGAGCGCGAGGTGGAGCGCCTCGGCAAGCGAAAAGGCTCCGCCGCGCTTCGCCAGCTCTTCGGTCAAGGTGCAGCCGGGTAGGTACTCCATGACAAAGTACGGACGGTTGGCGGGCGTCATCCCGAAGTCGCTGACGCGAACGAGGTTCGGGTGTCGCAGTTGCGCGAGGACTTGCGCTTCGAGCCGCATTCGGTCGACGAGGTTCGCGCGCTTCGCCAACGCTGCGTGCAACACCTTCACAACGACACGATGACCGAGGAGCGCGTGTTCGCAGAGGTGTACTTCACCCATGCCTCCCTGACCAAGCAGCGAAAGCACGCGGTATTTGGTGAGTCCATCGAGCCCAGAAGGCTCCGCTTTCTTCGCCATCGTGGACTCATGATGCCACGCCGAGAGCGCCATTCGTCTCGTGAAGTTGCGTCCTCCGGCCAAAAAACCTTGACTGCCCTGCACCGCGAAGTAACGTCGCCGCTTCTTCCGGGCCAATAGCTCAGCTGGGAGAGCGCTGCGTTCGCAATGCAGAGGTCAGGGGTTCGATCCCCCTTTGGTCCACTCAGGTTTTTATTGGTTTTCCGGCTCGCGCCAGGCGGGGTCCCGCTCTGGTCGTGTTGCTCGCTCTGGTCGTGTTGCCCGCTCTGGTCGTGTTGCTAAAGCACGCGTTCCACGGCGGTGAAGCGCGTTGTCTTTCGCGGCTCCGGCCGCCGCGCTGCGCGTTGTTTGCGTCGGCTCCAGAGGGGTCATGCTAAGGGCCAGAAGTGCCTTCGAGCGCCATGAAAAATTTGAGGCCCCCAAAGTTTGGGGCGCGCCTCGCAACGGGCTTGCTCCTCGTTCTCGGGACGGCCTGCTCCTCGGGTGACGAGACGCAACCCAGTGGGCCGCCCGCGCCGCTTCCGACCGAATTCGGAGGTGACCGGCCGGTCACTTTGCGGGTTCCTGACGACTTCGACGCGACTGTCGCGCGGCCGCTACTCGTGATGCTTCACGGCTACATGTCGAGCGGCATCGTTGAGGAAACGTACCTGAAGCTCGCGGGGACGGCGAGCGCGCGCGGGTACCTCTACGCCACGCCGGACGGGACCTTCGACGCAGGTGGTTTGCGCCACTGGAACGCTTGGCCAGACGGCGACGAAAAGGGCGCGGCGGACGATGTCGCGTATTTAACGAAGCTCATCGAGGACGTTCGCCAAGCGTACAACGTGGACCCCAAGCGCATCTACATCACCGGCCACTCGAATGGTGGGGCGATGACGTTCCGCATGGCGTGCGAGCTCGCGAGTGAGCTTGCGGCGGCGGCGCCTTTTGCGGGTTACATGCCCAAAACGAGTGGGTGCAAGCCCGCCCAGCCTTTGCACGTGCTCGAGGTTCACGGAGACCTGGATCCGGCCGTGCCTTACGCCGAGTCGGTCGATTCACTCGGGGCCAAAGGCGCTCTCGACCTATGGGCGAAGCACGACGGCTGCACCACGGTCGAGGCGGGAAGCCCACTCGATCTCGTCGGCGACCTGATGGGAGCTGAGACCACGGTGGAGCGTCGAGGTGGCTGCGTCGCTGGCTCCGCCGAGCTATGGACGATGGTGGGTGCGGGGCATGTGCCGGGCTTCACGGCCGACTTCGCGATGAATCTATTTGACTATTTCGACGCCCATCCAAAGTGAAATTACGCACCGTCCACCAAGTGTTGATCGTGGCCGCGGCCTTCCTCGCCGCAGGCTTCGCGATACGTTCGCTCAGCTTTTATGCTCGCGGCGGAGAGCCGCTCCTGCTCGTGCTCGGAGTTGTCTCAGGTGGCGCGGCCGTCGGGGCGAGCCTCTACTTGCGGCGCTTTCGACGGACCTTGAGCGCACGACTCCCGCGTTAAGGCGTGGTGAGAAGCTACTCGGTTAAGCGGCGGAACTTCGGTCGAGTCGGCGTGGCTGCGTCGTCACCAAGACGCCGCTTCTTGTCGGCCTCGTAGTCCTGGAAATTACCTTCGAACCACTCGACGTGGCTGTTTCCTTCGAAGGCGAGAATGTGGGTCGCGATGCGATCCAAAAACCACCGATCATGGGTGATGACCACCGCGCAACCGGGGAAGGATAGCAAGGCCTCCTCGAGCGACCGCAGCGTGTCGACGTCGAGGTCGTTGGTCGGCTCGTCGAGCAAAAGGACGTTGCCGCCACGCTTCAATAGCTTTGCGAGATGGACGCGGTTGCGCTCGCCGCCCGACATCTCGCCGAGCTTCTTTTGTTGGTCAGCCCCGCTGAAGTTGAAGCTCGATACGTAGGCTCGCGCTTTGATCTCGCGCTTTCCGAGGACGAGTGTCTCTTCGCCACCGGAGATCTCTTCGTAGACGGTTTTCTTGGGTGAGAGCGCGTCACGCGACTGATCGACATAGGCGAGCTCCACGGTCTCGCCGAGACGCAGCGAGCCTTGGTCCGGCTGCTCTTCACCGACGAGCATGCGAAATAGCGTGGTTTTTCCAACGCCGTTGGCTCCGATGACGCCGACGATCCCACCGCGTGGGAGCCGGAAGGAGAGGTTGTCGATGAGCACGCGGTCGCCGAAAGCTTTCGTAAGATTCTCGGCTTCAAGCACCAACTCACCGAGGCGCGGCCCCGGTGGGATGTAGATCTTGCCGGTCTCGACGCGCTTCTCGGCCGATGCGTCTTCGGCCATCAATTGCTCGTAAGCGGTGAGGCGCGCTTTGCCCTTTGCCTGACGGGCTCGGGCGTTCATCTGAACCCACTCGAGCTCGCGCTGCAGCGTGCGTTGCCTCGATGATTCTTGCTTCTCCTGCTGCAAGAGGCGCTTCTGTTTCTGCTGGAGCCAGCCCGTGTAGTTGCCCTCGTAGGGGTAACCGTGGGCGTTCTCCAACTCCAAAATCCAGCCGGCGACGTTGTCGAGGAAGTAGCGATCGTGGGTCACTGCGACGACGGTTCCCGGATACTCTTCGAGAAACCGTTCGAGCCACGCGACACTCTCCGCGTCGAGATGGTTGGTCGGCTCGTCGAGCAACAGCATGTCCGGTTTGCTCAAGAGCAACTGGCACAAGGCGACGCGACGACGCTCGCCGCCAGAGAGTTTCGTGACGTCCGCATCGCCCGGTGGGAGGCGCAAGGCATCCATCGCGCGCTCGACGACGCGGTCGACTTCCCAAGCGTCAGCGGCTTCGATTTTATTTTGAAGCTCCGCGTATTCTTCCATCAAGGCGTCGAAGTTGCCGACCGGCGGATCTTGACCCATCAGCTCGCCTATCTCCTCGAAACGCGTCACGAGTGCGCGCGTTTCGGCGACGGCCAATTCGACGTGTTCACGGACGTTCTTCGTCGCATCGAGTTCCGGCTCTTGCTGCAGGTAGCCAATCCGAGTGCCATCGGCGGCCTTGGCTTCACCGGTGAAGTCGGTGTCGATGCCGGCCATGATGCGAAGCAACGTGCTCTTGCCGGAGCCGTTGTGGCCAAGGACGCCAATTTTTGCACCGTGGTAGAAGGAAAGAGACAGCCCCTTCAGGACTTCTTTGCTCGGCGGATGGACCTTTCGGACCCCGTTCATTGAGAAGATAAACTGCGGCATGTCCCTCGGGGCGTAGCGCACTTTCGTCGGCGCGTCGCTGACTGCAACCGCGTGGGCTGCGAGCGTCACATGCCGGTTTTGTAGGCTCGGAGGCGCGCTTTGCAGAAAGCGCAGTCGACGGCATCGTGAGCGTGCCCGTGCACGAGGGTGGTTGTCCCAGCGGTGCCGGGGGTGGTCGCGGCGTCCGCCTCCAAAGCAGGGAGGTCCGTGGAATCGAGTCGCTCACGGCCCCACTCGGCGATCATGTCGAAGGCGCGTGTGCTCATGTCGAAGGCTGGAGGGGGGGAGCTTGGGTGGCCACTGACTGCCCGCTGCAAGGCCTCGCTCGGCAC